>WFSD01000401.1 GCA_015486235.1 Anaerolineae bacterium | reverse complement strand
GGAAAGACTATGGGCAGATCAAGAATATTCCGCTCCCTAAGCATACTTCTTGTGTTCCTGATGTTACTTGTGGCCTGCGCCCCGCCAGGCGCACCCGCGCCCACCAAAACAAAGACGGTTGCGCCATCTCCGCCTCTCCCCAAAGGGGCACCGAAAGAGCTGAAAATCGGCCTCGTGACATTCCTTTCTGGTCCTGGCTCTCTCTTTGGAGAGCCATCACGCAACGCCGCGGATCTCCTGGTCTCGAGCCTCAACGCGGGAAAGGTTCCATCGCCTTACAACACAGTCGGCATTGGAGGTGTGCCTATCCACGCTATCTACGTTGACGAGGCCGGTGGGCCGGACACACAGGTATCCGAATATCGTCGCCTGGTCATGGACGAGAAAGTGGACCTGGTCATCGGCTACGTTTCCAGCGCCAACTGCTTGGCCGTGGCTCCGGTAGCAGAGGAATTAAGGAAACTAACGGTGCTATACACCTGCGCCACCCACCGCATTTTCGAGGAAAGCAGCTACAAGTACGTCTTCCGCACCAAGAGTACCGAACTGGCATACAACGTGGGGGCAGCACGTTACGCTCTGCATGTGAAGCCTGACCTGAAGAGGATTGCCGGTATCAACCAGGATTACGCGTGGGGGCACGATTCGTGGACGGCTTTCCGGGATACAGTGATAAAGCTAAAGCCGGATGTCAAGGTGGTGAGTGAACAATTCCCAAAGCTCTTCGCCGGTGACTACGGCGCAGAGATAAGCGCGTTGCTGGCGGCCAGACCAGATGTCGTCCACTCCAGCTTTTGGGGCGGCGATCTGGAAGGTCTGGTCGTTCAAGGAGCGGCACGTGGGCTCTACGACAGGAGCAAAGGGATGCTCATCATCGGCGAAGCAATGCTCCCGTCCCTGGGCAAGGATGTGCCGGAGGGAATGTTGATCGGAGCGGAGGGCACACATGGAGCGCTGGCCCCGGACAACGCCCTGAACCGATGGTTCAAGGCTTCGTATCAGGAAAAATATCACCGGCGCCCGATCCATACTGCTTACCACATGGCCCTCTCCATTCTGGGTGTGAAGGCAGCCTTCGAGAAAGCCATCGCCGACAATGGCGGCCAGTGGCCCACGCAGGATCAGGTTATCGCTGCTTTCGAGCATCTATCCTTCGACACGCCCAGCGGGACCATCGCTATGGAACGCGCCAACGGGCATCAGGCGATAGAGCCAGTGGCGTTTGGTACCACCGGGAGGTTTGATCCGAAAACCGGGGAGCGGATTCTTACCGACGTGGTGACTTACCCGGCCGAGTGCGTAAATCCGCCGGCGGGCATGACTGGGGCCGATTGGATCGCCAAAGGATTCCCAGGCGCCAAATGCCCCTGAGCAGGTCCACTGCGCGCGGCATGGCTCGAACGGGAAGAAACGCTCTGGCGGGGCATCCTCTGTCCGTCGGCAGGCCTGACAATCTGCTTTACGGAGTGTTGTGTCGGCGTTCGCGAGCACCGAATGAATTGGTAGCGCTCGAAAGCAGTGGGATGACTTTCGGCGGGAATTGTAGGGCGAGCCGTCTGGCTCGCCTGGTCGAGCTAGCAGCTCGACCTGCAGCGCATCCCGCGGCGTATTTCGTAGAGTGGTCGGGCTCAGACAAGAAAGCTGCTTGGGAGCGGTTTTTCTCCAAACGCGCTCTGCCCGTTCTGCCGTGTCCTGCCATGCAATGTGTGCGTGAGCGGACTGTCAAGTCCGCTCTACAGGTTCACACGGCGCTTTCTCCGTTCGGAAAGTGCGAACGCTCACAAGCGGCCGCGGTGGGTGAGGGCCAAAAGCCGTGCCCGATGACAGGGTGGGCGAGGACATTGTCCTCGCCCACCCACGCACTGATCCGGAGATACGACAATGGACACGATAATGCTTATCGTCATTGACGGCCTGATCTTCGCAGCCTGGCTTTTTTTAATTTCGTCCGGGCTGACGCTCGTTTATGGGGTACTTCGCATCCTCAACCTCGCCCATGGCAGTTTCTATGCTTTGGGAGCATACACAGCAGCCTGGTTGGTTCTCCGCGTCATGCGACAAGGAACATGGCCTTACGGCAGCTACCTGCTATTGCTGGGAGCCGCGCTGGCCGTGGGGCTCTTGATTGGCCCCCTGGTCGAGCGAGGCATCCTGCGCTGGCTGTACGGCAGGGATCCGGCAGTGCCGCTTCTGGCGACTTATGCGCTATTCCTGATCCTGGAGGACGTGATCAAACTCATCTGGGGTGTGAATCCTTACTATGCTTACAAGCCTTACACCCTTCTGGGGCAGATACAGATCGGCGACATCTCTTACCCAGCTTATAACATCCTCGTTCTCTTGATTGCTCTCCTGTCCGGTATCGCACTGTGGCTATTCGTCGGTCACACCCGATTTGGCCACCTGGTGACCGCTGTGACCTGCGATTCGGAGATCAGCAGCGCCATGGGAGTGAATGTGGGCGGTGTTTTCATTGTTGCCTTCACGTTGGGGACGGTTCTGGCTGCCTTAGGTGGGGCTTTCACTGCACCCATGATCTCGGTGGTGCCCGGCATCTCGGTGGAGGTGATCGTCCTGACTTTCGCAGTCGTCGTCATAGGCGGATTGGGAAGCCTGCCCGGCGCTGCCCTTGGTTCGCTGATCGTGGGCATGGTCCGGGCGACAGCCGTGCATCTGGCTCCTGAGATGGAACTGTTCACCATATACCTTGTCATGGCAGCAGTGCTGCTGGCCCGGCCCCATGGCCTGCTGGCGCGGACGGAGGAACGGCGTATATGAAATCGGAATGGCGTATACTCGCGGGCACATCGCTGATCCTGCTGGCGCTTGGATTGATTCTGCCTGACTGGGGCACCTTCTTGTTGAGCATGGCCCTGGCCAGGGGCCTGGCAGTGCTTGGCGTGATGATTTTGTTGCGAGCCGGCCTGGTCTCTTTCGGTCACGGGCTCTTTTTCGCATCCGGGGCGTATGCTGTAGGCTTTGCCATGCAGTGGTGGCAGGTCAAAGACGCTCTGGCGCTTGTGCTCCTGGGTGGAATGGCCGGCTTCCTGGCTGCGCTCCTGACCGGATTGCTCATAGCCCGCTACCGGGAGATCTTCTTCGCCATGCTTACCCTGGCTTTCTCCATGGTCCTCTACGGGTTGCTGGTGAAGGCATATGATATCACCGGGGGCAGCGATGGCATGCGGATACTCCTGCCTTC
>WFSD01000400.1 GCA_015486235.1 Anaerolineae bacterium | reverse complement strand
CTTCTGAAGCGATCCGCTACTTGCCGTTGGGGTTGATGTAAGCGATAACGGTTCTGGGAATTCCTGGGGGCCCGTAGGGCCCCCAGGAATTGCTTCGCTCTCCCCCTTCTGAGACAGACGTGCGCATACGGTTACATTAGTGTATACTTGGCCCGGAGCGGACGAAACCGCTCTACAATCCTATAACAAATATAGCTGGAGAAGTGATCATATGTCAAGCTGTGGATCTGATGGAAATGGCGTATGGAAAGTAGTGTCCACTAAACTCGTCCTGGATCAAAAGCCCTGGATCAGAGTATGGGACGATCGTGTACTGCTTCCCAACGGCGCAGAAATAGAGCACTATGTGAGAACCGAGACTCGTTCTTATTCCATGTGCTTTGCCCTGACCAGCGATGGTCTGGTGCCTGTGATAAAGCAATACAAACACGGTGCAGGCGGTTGTTTCTACGAGCTTCCTGCGGGCTACCTGGAACCAGGTGAGAATCCGATGGCCTGCGCCAAACGCGAGCTCTTGGAAGAGACTGGCCTTGGTGGTGGCAAGTGGGAGCGCCTTGCGAGCTTGATAATCAACTCGAATCGTGGGGATGCCAGAGCACATCTTTTTCTGGCCATCGGGGTTACGTATCAAGCTCCTCCACATCCGGAGGAAACCGAGATCCTGGAAGTCATTTTCTTCGCGCCTGAAGAGCTGGCAAAGATGGTCTGGTCGGGCGTGATAGAAACCCTGCCGTCGTCGGCCAACGTGATCCTTGCCGCCGAGCGCCTGGGCCTGCACCTCTGACGCGCATGCGGTGGGGTAAGCCTTGTCTGCTTACCTCACCGCGCAAACTGCCCCGTCAGGAATTGTTCTCCAGGAAATTCACCAGCAGCCTCACGCCGAAGCCGGTTGCACCTTTCGGCATGAGAGGCGCTGAGGAATCCCGCCAGACAGGCCCCGCGATGTCCAGGTGGGCCCACGGGATCCCTTCTGCGAACTCGCGCAGGAAAAGCGCAGCCGTGATCGCGGAAGCCCATCTTCCCCCGCTGTTCTTCACATCAGCAAAATCGCTCTTTATCAGCTCTTTGTATTCGTCGTACATCGGCATCCGCCAGACTGGTTCGGAGACCGCCCGGGCTGCCTGTTCCAGCCCCCCGGCCAGATCGTCTTTCTCGGTAAAGAGTCCGGCAATCTCCTTGCCGAGGGCTACGACGCATCCTCCCGTGAGGGTCGCCAGGTCAACCACCGCTTTTGGCTCGTAGTTCTTGCTGGCGTAGGAAAGCAGGTCTGCCAGCACCATCCTCCCCTCGGCGTCGGTGCTGATGACCTCGATGGTCTTGCCGTTCATCGCCCGGACCACGTCGCTGGGGCGGTAGGCTTTGCCGTCCGGCATGTTGTAGGTGGCCCCGACCAGGCCAACCAGATTCACAGGGAGTGCGAGTCCGGCTGCTGCTTCTACCACGCCCAGGACGACTGCCGCTCCACCCATGTCCGTCTTCATCCGCCACATCTCCTGCGATGGCTTGATGGAGATGCCTCCCGTGTCGAAAGTGATCCCTTTGCCCGCCACAACCACAGGGGCCTCACCCTCTGGTGCTCCGTGGTATTCCATCACCACGAAGCGGGGCGGATCATAGGAACCCTGAGCTACCGACAGGAATGCTCCCATCCCCATTTGCTCCATTTCCTCCCGGCCGTACACCGAGATGGAGACACTATCGTATTTCTCGGCCAGATGCGTGGCCACCGACGCAAGGTATTCGGGCGATGCGATGTTGGCGGGCTGATTCACCAGGTCGCGCGTGAGGAAAACGCCTCTGGCGATTGCCTGCGCTCTGGCAATTGCTTTTCCCAATGTCGCCATCCGGCTGCCTTCGAATTCGACCAGGGTCACGCTCTCCAACTCCCGCCTCTCGTCCTCACTCTTCTCCCGTTTGTTCGCATCAAAGCGATAGAGTCCCAGGAGCGTGCCCTCCGCCGTCGCCTGCGCTGCGTCGGCGTAATCCAGGTTGCCCGTTCCACCGCCGTGAACGATACTGGCAACACGTCTTACATCCAAATCCCTTGCCCTGACAGCTGCCGTTGCTGCAACCTCTCTGGCTGTCTGCAAATCGAACTTGTCCTTATCTCCCAGTCCAACGATCAACACCCTGGGGGCTTTGATAGCACCACGCGTGTATAGGACAGCCGTGCTCAGACGCTTGCCAGTGAAATCCCCAACAGATATCAGATCGGATATAGCACCACCCAGCGCTCTATCCACTGCCCCGGTGGCTCCTCCTGGCTTCTCAGTGTTCTCGAACAGATTTACGATCACCAGGTCGGCATCGAACTCCTGGATGCTCCCCTGAGATGATAGGAGCTTCATGTTCACTTTTCTACCTCCTCGTGAAAATGATTGGCCTCCAGCTTCTGTCGTTGACTTTGCAAGGGGACGTGCCTCGAGGAAACGGAGCTGGTGCTCAGTCTGTGGGTCGCCAGGCGCGTTGTATCCCCACGGCAGCTACGGGAAGACCACCTGAAAATGCCTCCGGTGCATCGCCGGAGGCTGGTATCGCGAAGGACATCCCGCTGTTGCCGTATAGCCAGCATTACCCACGATCTTCCCGCGTCACCACAGAGGCCGTGTGTAGGCTTTCGGAGCAAATTCTGAGGGTACACAAGGCCGCCAGGCTTCCTCGCCGATTTGCTTCGGATTCTCCGTATTGCAAAGTCAAGGTTGGTGCGGACTGGCCCAAGGTATGCTGGGCTCTGAGCAGCTCAAAACGGCTCCAGCTCTTTCTCTGCCATCTCGAAGCGGTAGCCTTCG
>WFSD01000399.1 GCA_015486235.1 Anaerolineae bacterium | reverse complement strand
GGTTATGCCAGGGCGTTGATTCCAGTCGGCGAGGCCCCTGGAGAGTTTTCCCCTGGACTGCTCAATTACGAGTTGGAAATTGTTCCAAACTTGTTCCGGCGGTTTAGGGTCGGCGAGGATTTGGTTCTGCGTGTGTTGTATGAAGGCAAGCCCTTAGGTGGAACGACAATGAAAGTCATTGCCAGTGGCATGGACGACTTGTACGAGATGGAGGTTGACCGGGAGGGATTGGTGCGGGTAAGCCTGGATCGGCCAGGTGTGTGGAAGTTCTTGGTGCGTCACGGCGACGAGAGCAAAGGAGTGGAGGGTGAGTATGACGAGAAGGTGATAACCTCTGTTTACACCGTTTGTCTACCTTAGGGGAAAGGAGCGCGGCGCAGGTAAATTCAAAATTGCAATGCGGAGAAGCCGGGACGATCTGGCTTTCTCTGCACAGGACATCTAATAACGGTCAAATCTGGGAGGTGTAAAATGTTTAAGAGAACGTTGAAATGGCCTATGCTTGTAGGGCTGCTGGTGCTCTTTCTAAGCGTGAGCGTGGTGCTTTTGAGTGGGTGCATGGGAAAAGCTGGAGTTCCATCTTCGCCAGCTCCAACCACACCTGCGTCGGGTACGGCTGCCCCTTCACCCACCACGGCAAAGCCACCGTCGCGGGTGACAGTCACGGACATGGCAGGCAGGACTGTCGAAGTACCGGCAAAGGTAGAGAAGGTTGTCTGTGCCGGCCCGGGAGCTCTTCGGCTTGTCGTATACCTGGGGGCCACCGACAAGGTCGTGGGGGTCGAAGACGCCGAGAAGAGATGGGGCGCCGCCGGAAGACCATACGCGATGGCCCATCCAGAGCTCAAGGGGTTGCCTTCCATAGGCCCGGGTGGGCCAGGTAAGCTCCCTAATGCCGAAGCTTTGATCAAATTGAGTCCGGACGTTCTGTTTATGACTTACGTCGACGCCAGGACAGCCAACAACATACAGAGCAAGACGAATATCCCCGTAGTGGTTCTAAGCTACGGAAAGCTGGCCACATTTCTCAATAAACCATTGTTCAAATCTTTGAACCTTGCCGGGAAGATATTGGGAAAGGAAGAAAGAGCTAAAGAAATAATAGATTTCATCACAACGACGCAGGGAGATCTGGACGCAAGAACGAAGGGGATCCCGGATACGCAGAGGCCGACAGTCTACATTGGTGGAATCGGTCATAAGGGGGCACACGGGATAGAAAGCACTGAAGCCAACTTTCCTCCTTTTGTTGCTATACACGCCAGGAATGTCGTCGATGAGCTGGGCGGAGCGCATCATTTCGTAGATAAGGAGAAGCTCCTCAAGTGGGACCCGGATGTAATTTTCATTGACGAGGGTGGATTCAAGCTCGTGAAGCAGGACTACGGGAAGAATCCAGAGTTCTACCGTTCGCTGAAGGCCTTCAAGAATCAAACCATCTACGGGACTCTACCCTTCAACTTCTACACGACTAACGTTGGGACCGCCTTAGCGGACGCGTACTACGCAGGAAAGGTTCTCTACCCTGACAAGTTCACAGATGTCGAACCGGAAAAGAAAGCGGATGAAATCTATACTTTCCTGGTGCGAAAGCCAGTATACGACGGCATGAAAAAGGGGTTTGGCGGCTTTGGGAAGATAGACCTTGAAAAAAGCAAGGCTCAAGAAGGCTTGCCGGTTTCCCCATGAGCATGAGAGTGACGGAAAGTTACAAGGGCTATACCGCCAGGCGGGCAACATTCGGGGTTGTTCTGCTTTCCCTCATTATACTTGCATCCGTTTATGCCCTGAGCGTTGGTCCCTACTCCTTATCCCTTGGCGACACCATAAAAGCTTTGTTGGGGGAGAACGCAAAGGCGGGGTTGGTTCTCTGGAGCATTCGCTTGCCACGCATAGTTGCGGCCATAATAGTTGGTGCATCTCTGGCCGTTGCCGGCGCAGTGATGCAATGCCTCCTCAGGAACCCCCTCGCCTCGCCCTTCACCATGGGGATTTCCCACGGGGCAATGTTCGGGGCATCACTGGCCATAGCGCTGATAGGCGCCGGAGGTGCTGAGAGCAGCGGAAGGATCTTCATAAACAATCCTTACGCCGTGGTGCTCTTTGCCTTCTCCGGCTCCTTGCTTGGAGTCGGAGCGATACTCCTCCTGGCAAGGCTCAGAGGCTTAAGCCCGGGCGCCATGATCCTGGCCGGGGTGGCGATGAGCTCGCTTTTCATGGCAGGGACCACGTTGATACAGTATTTTGCCGAAGAGGAGGAGTTAGCGGCTATGGTCTACTGGAGCTTCGGTGACCTCGGCAGGCCGGTCTGGAAGGAAATCTGGATAATGGTCATGGCTTTCGTGCCTTCGTTCGTCTACTTTCTCTTTGAGCGTTGGGACTACAATGCCATAGAAAGCGGCGACGAGGTGGCTAAGTCGCTGGGCGTGAACGTCGAGGGCGTCAGGCTGATCGGAATGCTTCTAGCTTCCCTCATAACCGCCGTGGGGGTCGCGTTTGTTGGCATAATTGGGTTCATTGGGCTTATATGCCCCCACGCAGTCAGGCTTTTGATAGGAGGGGACCACAGGTTCTTGATCCCGAGTTCAGCGCTCTTCGGTGCTCTGCTGCTTCTCCTTTCCGACACGGTAGCGCGGACGATTATCAGCCCGACACTCCTGCCGGTCGGCGTTTTGACCTCGTTTATGGGAGCACCGATGTTCATCTATTTGCTCGTGAAAATGGAACAGAGAGTTTGAGATGATATTGGAAGTAGATGGCGTCGAGTTTTCCTATGATAGTGCCCCAATCCTCAAAGGCGTAACGTTCGAGGTCAGGAAAGGGGAAATGGTAGCCATCCTGGGGCCTAACGGTGCCGGAAAGTCCACCCTGCTGAAGTGCATAAACGGGATTCTCAAGCCTAAAGGCGGAGTGGTCATGGTCGAAGGGCTACCGGGCGAATCATATGGATCTCACGAGATGGCCAAAAAGATGGGATATGTGCCGCAAATCAACGCCGGGAACTTTACGACTGTCTTCGATGCAGTGCTCCTGGGCCGAAAGCCGTACATAAGGTGGGGGCCGAGCGAGAAGGACCTCAGGCTAGTGGAGGAAACCCTGAAGCTGGTGGGCCTTGAGAGCCTCGCCCTGAAGCGCACCAACAATTTGAGCGGAGGCGAACTGCAAAAAGTGGTAGTAGCGAGAGCTTTGGTGCAAGAGCCAAGAATACTCCTTCTGGACGAGTTCACAAACAACCTCGATCTGAAAAACCAGCTCGAGGCCATGAGGATAGTGAGCAAGATAACCCACGAAAGGGAAGTCGCTTCTATAGTCGTGATGCATGACATCAACTTAGCCTTGCGCTACAGCGACAAGTTCGTAGTAATGGCAAATGGTGCAATCCATGCAAAAGGAGGAAGGGAGATAATAGAGCCACGGCTCATTGAAGAGGTTTACGGAATCGAGGTCCTGATAGGGAACCTGGGAGGGGTCCCACTGGTCGTGCCTGTTGAATGACAGCTGAACCGAGGGCAGGTCTATGCGTCAGGCACGCCAGAGGAAGTACTGACCCCGGCTAACATCCGTCAGGTCTATCGGGTGGAAGCGGAAGTCATGCGACACCTTGCCACCGGGGCCATCCAGGTTTTGCCTCTGGCCTCAGTTGATGGAGAAGCAAACTGGACCTTCAGTAACTTCGGCAGGCCAGTCTGGACAGCACAGACGGCACAGCCCCAATAGGTTATCCACTGGTGCTACAGCCTACAATTTGCTACAATACCCCCAGCAGGACTCGAACCTGCGCACCCGGCTCCGGAGGCCGGTGCTCTATCCACCTGAGCTATGGGGGCTCTTACAACACAAATTATACCCAGGCGAATGATTTTGACAAATCGAGGCGAGTAGATGCGCACCTTCCCGAGAAATAACCCATCCTGGCAGATGCTCCAGCGACGGAAATGCCACCTCGCCCCTGGGCTCTACCGTAGACTTCCCACTGCCATCTCCCGCAAGCTCGATTCCGATTGGGCACCTGTCCTCAAAATGCTGGACATGCTATCCCCGCTCCCCGATGCCGTAGTATTGTTCTGGGCCAACCACCGGCGCGGGCATTTGCTCTTCGTCCCATCGGGATGCCGCTACCTCCCCGGGAGCATGCCCTGGCAAGATCATAAGCTGCAAGCGGTTGCCGAAATCGGTGTGCAGGAAATGTTCACAGACAAAGCACAGGCGCTCAGCACGGTCGCCGAACTGCTCGACCATTTGCTAGGGAGTGAATGCGAGGCGGGGGGCAAGCGTCTCTCCGATGGAGCAGGCCTGAACAGGGCACTCGAGAAAGTGGGGGCCGAAGTGGTAGAGCTTTCCTCACTGGGTTACGGCCCAAAAGGAACAGAACACGACCCAAGGGCATATTTTGCCCAGGGGGTGGCCGCCTACCTGGCCGATCAGCGGTCTCTCAACACCCAAGACCCTTTGCTGGAAAAACTCCTCAGACATACCATCTTCTCCGAAGAGTTCTGGTCGGCGCACCCACTGATGCCTTAAGAACGACACATATTTCGCACGAAGAGGGAAAATGCACTCCGGCTACCTCCTCCTCTACCTATCTGCTGCTTGGATGAGCGGGGTCGCCCTGGCCCACAGTGCCTGGGGGCTTCACGTGCTCAGATGCGACAACCCAACGAAACTCGTATGGGCCGCGGCGGTCACCCTCATGGTGAGCGCCTACGCGATGTCCCGCCGACTGCGCCTGGACGCAGCCTCGCTGACAATTCTGCTCTTGCTATCGGCAACCCTGGGGGCATGGCGCTACTCCACCCACCCCCAATCTCCCTGCCTGGGCCCGAAAGACGTGGCGTTCTACGACCAGAAATCCCCCATAACCATTCATGGCATCGTGGCAGGCTACCCCGACATCCGGGACACCAGCGCCAGGTACACGCTGGCAGCGGCGAAGATAGAGTCGGGAGGCCACATTTACCCCGTGAGGGGCAAAGTACTCGTCACCACGCGGCCGGACGTCCGCCTCCACTATGGAGACAAAGTGAAAGCCAGGGGCATCTTGTCCCGGCCGGAGTCAGGCCCCGGCTTCGACTATCGAGCGTACCTGGCCCGGAAGGGGATATACGCTGTCATGCAAAGGGCCGGAGTGGAGAAAACAGGGGAAGGAAAAGGCTCTCCGTTCTGGCGCATCATATACCGTGCCAGGGAGTTCTCCCAAAAAGAGATCGCCAGGCTGATGCCGGAGCCGGAGGGATCGTTCCTCATGGGCATACTCCTGGGGATAGAGAGCAACATCCCCCGGGAGCTGTATGATCAGTTCAACCGCACCGGCACCAGCCACATCATCGTGATATCCGGCTTCAACATCACCATCGTGGCGGGACTGCTGCTCCTGGTCTTCAAGCGGCTCATGGACACCACGCCCAGTACGATAGCGGCGATCGCGGGGATAGCATTGTACACCCTTTTCGTCGGCGCCGATCCCCCGGTGGTGCGAGCGGCGTTCATGGGGATGATCTACGTGCTGGCGGTAGCCCTGGGCCGCCAGAGCACCGCCGTCATCTCCCTGTTCTTCTCCGGATTCCTGATGACGCTGATGAACCCACTGACCCTGTGGGACCTGGGGTTCCAGCTCTCGTTCGCGGCAACGCTGAGCCTCGTCCTCTTCACGCCGGGGATCACGGCGTGGACGGACAAGCGCCTGCGAAAATTCCTCCCGCCGACGCTGGCCCGCAAGACACTCGTTTTCCTGAACGACGCGATCATCGTCACCACCGCGGCGCAGATACTGACGATCCCCCTCATCGCCCACACGTTCCACAGGGTGTCCCTGGTCTCCTTGCCGACGAATTTCCTCATCCTGCCGGTGCAGCCATACATCATGGTGGGAGGGGCAGCAGCTCTGGGCGCATCCCTCGTCTCTGAAGCACTGGGCAAACTGGTCGCGGCAGTGCCGTGGTTCTTCCTCCACTACACCATCGGGACGGTGAGGAAAATGGCATCCCTCCCGTTTGCCGCCGCCAGCATGCCACCGATTCCCGCATGGTGGCTCTATACGTACTACGGGGCCATCGGCGTGGCCGTCGCATGGCCGGAGAAAGCAAAAGAGACAGCAGCCAAGGCACTCCAGAGGGTCAAAAGCCGCCTGAGCCTGAGCTCAGCCATCGTGGGGATGCTGTTGCTGGACGTGGTCCTGTGGCAGACAGGTGGTCCGGCGCCGGACAGGTTGCTGCACATCGCGTTCCTGAACGTCGGCGATGGGGACGCTGTGCTCATCAGGACTCCATCGGGGCAGACGGTGCTCGTGAACGGTGGCCCGGCGCCTTCTGCGCTGCTAAACGGCCTGAGCGCGCACCTCTCGTTCTGGGACAGATCCGTTGATGGGCTCCTGGTGACCCAGGGGGACAACGCGCACATGGACGGGTTGCGGGAGCTTCCGGGCAGGTATCGGATGAAGCAGGTCTTCGTCTCTCCGGGCGTCGCCGCAGAAGCGCGATGGAAGGTGTGGGCGGAGGAAAACAGGCTTCCCACGCCGAAAGTGGTTCTTCCTGGAGCGCGGCTGCTCCTGAGCGACAAAGTAGCCATAGACGCAATGGGCGGCGTGGAGGACGTGCTCCTCTGGAGGGTAGCCTGGGGGAAAGTGTGCTTCCTGCTGCCAGGCCCGATGAAGCCATCGGACGAGAAAGCGATGGTCCGGAAATGGGGGCGGGAGCTGAAATGCCAGGTGTTGCTGGCACCGGACATGGGGCGCAAAGGGAGCTCCACGGAGGAGTTCGTGAAAGAGGTCTCCCCGCAGTATGTGATTTTCAGCATCGGGAAGAAAAGCCGCCGCTACCACCGTCCCGATGCGGATATCATTCTGAGGTACGAGGAAGCGGGAGCGCAGATATGGTACACGGACCGTCAAGGGGAAGCGGAGTTCGTGAGCGATGGAAACGAAGTATGGCTCGCGGGAGAGCGCTGACAAATAAAACAAGCTCCTTTGGCAACGACCTACTCTCGCAGGGGCTCGCGCACCCCACTACCATCGGCGCTGGTGGGCTTAACTTCCGGGTTCGGGATGGGACCGGGTGTACCCCCACCGCTCCAGTCACCAAAGGAGCTTGCTGACTTGTCAAAGCGTTGACACCCTAACAACTGAACAGGTGAAAATGAATTGCCGGTAAAGCTCGATCTCTCCAAGTCTCGCGCGGAATTAAGCCCTCGCGCATTAGTACGGCTTGGCTGAACGCATTGCTGCGCTTACACCTGCCGCCTATCAAGCTGGTGGTCTCCCAGCGCGCTTACCCTCATGATAGAGGTGGGTGGCCTAATCTTGGAGCGAGTTTCCCACTTAGATGCTTTCAGCGGTTATCTCTGCCAGACGTAGCTACCCAGCAATGCCCCTGGCGGGACAACTGGAACACCAGAGGTCTGTCCACTCCGGTCCTCTCGTACTAGGAGCAGCTCTCCTCAAGCCACCTGCGCCCACAGCGGATAGAGACCGACCTGTCTCACGACGGTCTGAACCCAGCTCGCGTACCGCTTTAATGGGCGAACAGCCCAACCCTTGGGACCTGATTCAGCCCCAGGATGCGACGCACATAACTCTACTATTACTAGTAGTGTAGACTATGTCATCACCCAACCGTCGTCGTCACGGTCGGGGTTCGGCGTGTGATAGCGGTCGTAGATTGCTCTCGAAGGAGCCGATCCGCTATCTCGGCAT
>WFSD01000398.1 GCA_015486235.1 Anaerolineae bacterium | reverse complement strand
TTTTCAAAGACCAAACGGTCTGTGTCGGTAAGTTCCCAATGATATTCCTTTCTCAGCATCCTTCTATCTCCACCTCTGAAAATGTATCCCTATTATACCCCCAGTCGGCTTGCATTTCTAAGCAGCCTCCCATGGGAGAGGGAAGGTAGGGCAGGCCGCCGCAGGCGACCGGGGTGATAGGAGAGGTCAAAAAAGCACTCTCGGCCGGTTTGGGTGAGCCGCCTTTGGCCCTCTCCTACCCCAACCCCTCCCTCTCCCACCAGTGCAGGCGAGGGAGGGGTGCCGGATGTCCGGTCAAGCAAGTTTCGCTTTCTTACTGGCGGAAACGGCTTCGGGAAGGTCGCGCCGGCGCGAGCTAACAGCTCGCCCTACAAAACCCACCGCGGCTGGTGCGTTCGACCATAGAAACGGCTCAAAAGTGCCGACTCGACACGATTCGCCGATCGCCCACGATGTAGCCGCCGCAGGCGGTCAGGGTGATAGGTGAGGGCGAAAGGCAATCTTCGCTCCTTCGCCCGGGCGAACTCATTCCACTGCTTTTGAGCGCCACCAATTCATTCGGTACTGCAGATCCGACACAACACCGTTGTCGGGTTCAACGGCGGCGCAGCACGCTGCGCCCCTACCGACGGGTGGGGTTGTTTCTTTCCGTTTGAGCGGCACCGTGCACTGTGGGTTTACTCAGAAGAACAACCGTGCCATCTCGTAGAGCTCGAGATCCACAGGCCTTGTGTTGGCAAGCACCTCCGAGATCGGAACAGGCACTATTTTATTGCCCTGTAGGGCAGCTATGTTCCCTGCCTCACCCTGGTTCAGCATCTCTACGGCGAAAACACCCATACGAGCTGCCAGCACCCGATCGAAAGCGGTGGGCGAACCTCCGCGCTGAAGGTGACCCAACACCACGCTCCTGGCCTCAAAGCCGGTATGCTTCTCGATCTCCGTCGCCACCGTGTGGGCAAGGCCTCGGCGATCCAGGCGGACATGTCCGAATTCGTCCTTCTCCCCGAGTTCTTCCTCGGAGTACATGACCTCCCTCACCTGAGCTCCTTCGGACACCACGACTATGCTGAAAGTCTTGCCGCGGGCCCACCGGCTTCGGACATGCTCGCACGCCTCATCTATAGAGGTCTCGACCTCGGGGATCATGATGTAGTCGGCTCCTCCGGCGAGGCCGCCAACCACAGCTACCCAGCCGGCATTCCGCCCCATTACCTCCACCGTCAGGACACGATGATGAGAACTGGCAGTCGTGTGAAGCCTGTCCAGCGCCTCGGCGACGAAGCTGACCGCTGTGTCGAACCCAATGCAGTAATCAGTGCCGTACACGTCGTTGTCTATGGTCTTCGGAACACCCACGATTTTCACGCCACGCTCGCTAAACTTGGCCCCGACCCCCAGTGTATCGTCGCCTCCAATGACTACGATCGCATCCAACCCAAACTGGCTTATGTTCTTCAGGCTTTTCTCCACATCCTCGTCGCGCTTGAACGGATTGGTCCGGGAAGAACCCAGAATAGTCCCGCCTATGGGCAGGATGCCAGAAACCGAACGGGAGGTCATCGGCTCCACATTCCCCAGGATCAACCCCTCCCATCCATTGCGGATCGCCAACACTTGATAGCCGTATGAAAGAGCTTTCCTCACCACCGCCCGAATGGCGGCGTTGAGACCGGGAACATCCCCGCCTCCTGTCAAAACACCTATTCTCATAATATTCCTCCGAATTATCAATTGGACTCTTGACAAAGCGGAAACGAAGCTTTCTGGGGCTTCACGCCTAGCACATGACTGGGGAGAAAGGGTACATCGTGTGGTCGGTCTTCGCCCGACCACACGATGTACCACCCCTTCTTTTCTGCCTTCAAGGCGAAGAACTCGGCCCAGCAGGGCAACCCGATTGTCAAAAGTCCAATATCAAGGTTGCTGAAATCAATCCAAGCCAAAAGAAAAACCGAACAATTGCGCCAAAAGCCAATAAAAAAAGGCGGAGACAACGCACGCGGACGTCGTCGTCCTCGCCCTTCAGCGTCTACAGGAACGCCCAAAAACGCCATCAACTGCGAAACACCCGGTTCGTCGGCAGGCGAAGGCAACGCCTGCGCCTACCCACTACCCATCAAAACGAGTCCGACAAACCACTAGAAGGTCTGCCCAAGCCGGGAAAGGGATTGCAGCACGATATGCCGCCATCCTCTCCGCCTCCGACCTCATTTCATCCCCATGTCACCGGCTCCATCCAGGATGCAGGAGTGGACAAAGTGACTTGTTCCGCTGTTCTCGCCCTGGGTACCATAGTGCCTTTGCGATGGGCAGCAGCAGCCCTCGTGGATGAAACAGAGGCTATGATGCTCAAGGGAAGAGCAACGCCCAGCAGCCATATGAGCAACAATGTTACCACAGAAACTTCCAACCGGGTGATTGGCTTGAGGGATTGGAACCACTCAGAGAGAACTTCCATCTGTTGCCGGATTCTATGCCATATCCCCGGTCCGGCCTCGACAGGCACCGCCGGAGCAGCAGGCACGGGTACGGGCTGTCTCTCTGGAACTGTCAATGGGGCAGGCACAGCGGTTGTCGTACCAGGAATAAGCGACATACGCTCCACCACTGTCCTGCTCAATGCAATGGCGATGGTAGGACGTCGAAGCGCTATGGATTCCAGCGTCTCGGCATAGATTTTCCATGCCTCCACATCCTCGACAGCCTGGGCCGAAAAAATCCGCTTCTGCACTCGCCGCAGTGCGGATTCTCCAACGAAATCGCCTTGAGCCACGGTAAAGAACTTCGAGGGCTTGCCATTCACATCACGCAGGAGCACAACCCGACCTTCCTCGATGAAATAAATAGTTGCACCATCTTCCCCTTCGCGGAACAGAGTCTGCCCTGCTTTGAACCGAACACCCTCCAGTTCTTTCGCCACGTCCAACAGATCGTCTCCGGAGAGGCTCCGGAAGAGGATCACCCTCCGTAGTCTTTGTTCTACTTGCGTCATCCCGACGCTTTTCCGCTGGGCCACGGCAGCGCGAGCTATGGATTTAGCCACCTCAGGGTGATGGGCCAGCACTTCCTCGAATCCTTGCCTGTCCAGCACGAAAAGGAGGGTATTCTCCCGGGCGACTGCGGTCAGAGGATGCGCCTCGCCAGTCAGCAGCTGGACGTCACCCAACGCATCACCTTTTCCTACCCCAGCCACAGCAGATCCATCAGACGTGACCAACGTCACGCTGCCTTTCACGACAAGATACAGAGCATCGCCTGGATCGCCGGCGTTGAAGACATTGTCGCCCGCAGGCACTACCTTCAGGGACATTGTCTCGGCAAATGCCTCTAACGCCTCAGGGGAAACACCAGCCAGCAGAGGCAGTCCTCCGAGGAGTGCTGCTGCTTCCCTCCTCTCCTCAGCCGTCAAGGATGCAGAGACGCTTCCCGCTAAAGTTTGTCTCAAATCCGGGTGCTTATCGGATAGCGCACGGAAGTCAGTAAGTGGAAGCCTCCAGACGAGCGAAGGTGTCGTGGCCTTCGCAGTCTCCCTGTACGGGGAATCGGTAATGGTCGATACCACTCCTAGCAGCTCTTCTGATGAGACCGACCTAAGGGCATCATCGGAGACCACTGTCAGCATTACCTCACCCTGCTGAACCCAAAAAATGCCCCGCGGGGCATCTCCCTGCTGAAAAATATCAGAACCCTGCATGACTTCTTGCGGCTGCAAAGATATCGCCAGGTCGTCCAGAATATCGTCCGGCAGAGCGCCAAGTGATTTTACAGCTTTGAGTCCCTCTTTCAGGTATCCGACCATTTGACGCAAGGTTCTGCCGTAGGCTTGACTCAACCTGACGCCAATACCCACGTTTTCAGAGATAATCTCTTCCAGCGCTTTGGCATCCAGAGAAAATATCTCGACCTCGGTGCCAGCTACAGCGCCGGTCCTATGCGGGACACCTCGGAATAGCGCCGCCTCGCCCAACATGCTGCCGGCCCCCAGGCTTGCCAACGTCAGCCCATCTGCCCCTGTCAGGTGTACCCATCCACGTGAGATCATGCAAAGCGATAGGGGCTTGTCCCCTTGCTCGAAGAGCACCTCGCCTCTCGCAATTTTTTTAACCTGCATCCGCTCAGAGATTTTCTCTATTTCACTATCACTAAGGCGGGAGAAGAGAACCGACTGTCTCAGTTTATCCATCTCCATTCAGAAAGCACCTCCAATTCGAAGCCCTCTACCTGCTGGTAGTGCCTACCCCCTGGCACTCCAGGTGTTTACCTGGTTGTCGGCCGAGCAGTAGCGCCAGGCAAAGACGGGAATTTCTTCACCACAGGGATCTTATCCAGCGGGCCTCTGGTATCGATTACATTCTTGAACACCCACCCTTTGTTGGACTCGCCGCCTCCCCAACAACATATCTGCCACCAGTCTTCTTTTGGATTCTGCCCAATTATCCGGACTATCTCACCCTCGATCAAATGGCCCACACGTCGGTATCCTTTTCCAGGGCCTTCGCGCACATTGGTCCACCCCCTGGCAATCGCCTGGGGGGTCTCAAGCACCGCCGTTGGCGCTACCGGCGTCGGGGTGTCCGGGGCCGGTGTTGCGGTTGGGGTAAACGAAGGCCGGGGCAAGGGCGTATCGGTAGGAAGTGGCGAGGGTTCAGCGGTTGGAGTGCCGAGAATCGCCAGCAAAGCTTCGTCCCGCGTACCCAGATCGTAAGCGAGCAACGCAAGGGCTCGAACATCCTCGGGGGACAGATCTCTGGCGTTGGCATGCTGCTGCGCCAGCATGCTCACCCACTGAGGAGCATTTGCCACGTCCAGCTTTTCCAGATCAGAGCGCGCTCTATCCAAATTATGATCGCTAGCGTATTCATGGGCAATCCGGATAACCCTATCCTCTTTGATAATCTCCGGCGGGGCCTTGTCCGAAGAAGAGCTGCAAGCAGAAAGGAGAACCATCAGGGAGAGAATGGCTAAAGCACATGCCCACCAATACACGTCTCCCAATGGTCCCAGAAGCGACTTACGCCGATATATCACTTATTTTCACCTCGTCAAGAACCTATCCGAAAAGTCCAGTGTAAAGTGCTTACGGGTAGGCATTAAGCAGGCAAACGACACCGCACCAAATCAGCGTGCTACAGGGTAGCCTCCACCGCCACCGGATGTAAGAGTGAAACAAGCCTACGACCTGTCCCATTTCCGACCGCGTTCGCCGCCGCTGTTCTCGCCAATCCGGAGCGTTTCGCATCACGAGATGCCGAAGGTGGGACTCGAACCCACATGGGACTAAATTCCCAACGGTTTTTGAGACCGTCGCGTCTACCTGTTCCGCCACTTCGGCAAACCGAAAAAAGTATACAACGAAATCTCTTTCCTCGTCAAGTCAGCTTGCCACCGGGGAGTCCGGAGCAAACCAAGGCCCGGAAACGCCCCTGGGAGCCCTCACACTCGATACAGGACCTGTGCTGTGGCTTGCTAGGGGTTGACAAAGCCTCCCGAAAGGCGGGTTGATTCCTGGGGGCCCTATGGGCCCTCAGGAATTACTTCGCTCTCCCTGTGGCTCGTCTCGTTGACAATGCATGGATCAAAACGTAAAATACCTTTTGCATGCTTGCACTCCGACAAGCTTTGGATAAACAGTCGCAACGCGTCCAAATATCGGCAGGGGGAGAGAAGTGATCTTCAAAAAAAACGATAGAAACACTGACGAAGAAAAAATC
>WFSD01000397.1 GCA_015486235.1 Anaerolineae bacterium | reverse complement strand
CCTCCCTCAATCAACGCGGGCAATCCAAGTACTTCTCCACGAAAGTCTTGCTGATCTTCATTGTAAGAGCTTTGCGGGCTTCATTGTAGGTGTCCAAGTTTGCCTTCGTGACGAGCAGCGTGCCCGAATCAATGTAATGGGGCGCATCTGCCTTAGGTTTGCAGCCGTTCTTCAGGTACGCAAGAACCTGCGCCCCGACGTAAGCCTGCCCATAGGGATTCTGCACCATGGTGCCGACCAAGTATCCGTCCCTGATGGCATTCAGAACTATAGGATCATCGTCTATAGCAACCATCTTGATCCTCTTGTCCCCGATGTTCCTCAAACTCGTGGCGGCAACGGTGGACGGCACGTAAGCGGTGGTGATGATGCCATCTATCTCCTTGCCGTGAGCAGCCAGGTAAGCATTGATTTTCTGGTCTGCCGCTTCTTCATTGTCTATGTCAGCGATCGTATGGACAAGCTGGACGGAGCCATTGGTCTCGGCCACAGCCTTCTTCACCGCCTTAATCCTCTTCTGGGTGTTAGGATCGACCAGGTATCCGGTGAAATGCACGATCTTACCTTTGCCGCCAAGAGCTTTGATCAGCGCCTTGGTGCCAAGGTAGGCCGATTCACCGACATCCGTAGCCAGGCAGAATGAGCTCTTGGTTGGTGGGTTCAGGCACCCAGCCAGGGCCATGACCGGGATGCCCCGGCCCACCAGTTCGTTGACGATCGCGTTGGATGCGTTAGCGTCACCGGGGAAAATTCCGAAGGCGTTGTACCCCTCAGCAACCAAGCTATGGATGAGCTGGTTCTGCTCATCAAGCTTCCATGCGGCAGGGCTCTTGAACACGCTCTTCCCCAGTCCGAAGTCTTTGACGGCGTCCGCTAGGCCTGGTTTCATGGGCAGGAAGTACGGATGCGGGCCACCAGGAACGATCGCCACGTGCACCTTCGAGAAATCCATCTTCTTCGGCTTTTGCACAGGAGCGGTAGCCTTCGGTGCTTCAGTGGCCTTTGGCGCCTTTGTAGCCGTAGGTGCCTTCGTCGGAACAGACGTTGCCGTCGGCTGAGGCTTGGGCGCAGGCGTGGCAGTTGGCGCAGGCTTTGCACATGCACTCAGTACTACGGCCAGAACCGTAACCAGGGTCAGAACTATAAAGATCAACCTCTTGGACTTCATCTTTGCTCCCCTCCTTACTCATAGCTTTGTGTTTTCAGGTTTGTCGCACGGGACGGCGACTACAACTACAACCGATTACGAACAACTCTCCGATGCACACCACCTCCTTCTACAATCACAGAGTTCTACAGTTCAGATCCTGCATGATTTTTCTCGAACTTCCTACCATACGCCAGCTCAGCGCCGCCGCTTATGATCAGCTCTATACCCGTGATGAAGCTGGCACCATCGCTGGCAAGGAACAAACAGGCCTCTCCGACCTCTTCTCCCTTGCCATACCGGCCGGTCCACTGATAGCTGTTCAATAGATCCTCTACTTCCTGAGGGTTCTCTTTGGAATCGATAAACGAGCGAAGCAACGGTGTCTCGATTACGCCGGGCAAAACGGCATTCACCCGTACCCCATGCCTCGCCTCATCGACCGCCAGTGCCTTGGTGAACGCCGTTATTCCACCTTTAGTGGCAACGTAGGTAACAGCCCACTCCTGTCCCATTGCGCCCACGAGGCTGCTCATGTTGATGATACACCCTTTGCTCTTGCGCAGGTACGGGAGTGCAAATTTGCTTGCTGCAAAGTAACTAACAAGGTTAAGCCTGAGCAGATACTCGAAGTCCTCTATGGAAAAATCGTCGATTGGCCGGTGATCTGGATGCCATCCCGCGTTGTTGATCAGGCAGTCCAACCGCCCGAACATCTCAACAGTTTTCTCGATCAGGTTTTTCAGATCTCCGTGCTTGGTGACATCGCACTGGATATAGCGGCAGGTGCCGTTCTCCTCTTCGGAGATACGCCTGGCGGCTTCCTCTCCACGCTCAGCATTTCTGCCGCATATCACGACTGGTGCTCCTGCCCTGACAAACACCCGCGCAGTGGCTTCGCCAATCCCCATAGTCCCGCCTGTCACTATGGTGACTTTGTCAAAGCCCTTGCAAAGCTTGGAAAGCTTAAATTCTCCCATCCCTGTACCCTCCTTGGTTCTTTATCTGCGGCCCACCCATACCGCACTTTCCACGAGATTCAGTTCAACATGCTCAATGGCTTTTCCACCATATCGGCGACCGTTTTCATGAACAGCGCGCCTATCGCACCGTCAACAGCCCTGTGGTCGCAGGAAAGCGTGGCTACCATCACGGGTCTGATGACTACCTGACCATTGACAACCACAGCCCTATCCTTGATTCTCCCAACGGCCAGTATGGCCGGTTCGGGCGGGTTTATGATGGCGCTGAACATGTCTATCCCATACATTCCAAGGTTGCTTATGGTCAGTGAACCTCCCCCGATCTCGTCGGGGCGCAACCTCCGTTCCCTTGCCCGATCGACCAGTTCAGATCTGACCCTTGCTATGTCCGCCACTCCCATTTCGTCCGCATGCCGCAGGACCGGAACGACCAACCCTACCTCCGTAGCCACAGCCAAACCTACATCAATGCTATCCCGCTTCACCAACTTCCCATCATCCCAAATCACGTTCATCCTCGGAAAACGTCGGAGAGCATCTGCAACAGCCTTCACTAGCAGATCCGTAAACGTCACCTTGACATCGGAAGAGGCAACGATGCTCTTTCTCCACTCGACAAACTGCGAGACATCCAGTTCACGCGTCAGATAGAAATGAGGGACGCTCGTCCAACTGCCAGTGGTCCGCTCGGCCATGATCTTCCACATTTTGCCGACTGCCAGCGATTCTTCCGCAACAGGTGTCGCAGGCTTCTTTGGAGCTTCCGTCGCCTTACGAGCCTCGGAAACAGCCAGAACGTCCCTGGCAATGATGACACTGCCCGGTCCCGTTCCGGTAACCTCATCCGGAGAGACTCCGAGTTCCTCCATCAGCCTGCGTGCTTTGGGAGACACCGGCCGACGCCTTGCGGGGCGCTCCTTTTCCTGTTCGTGGCGTGCTTCGATAAACGCCATCACATCTTCCTTGGTCACTCGACGCCCACTAGTTGGCACTTCCGAGAGGTCTATGCCGTACGTTTCGGCCAGGCGCTTCGCCACAGGTGACGCTTTGACGCTTTCCCCGCCTGGGGTCTTCACTTCCATAGCTACTCCGGCTCCCACGGAAGCGCCTTTGCCGGGTTCCTCCGGGAGTTCTTCTAGCTTCTCGCCCGGTTCCGCGATCAACGCTACTACCTGTCCGACCGGCACTTCCTCTCCTTCAGCGGCAAATATCCTTGCCAGAACACCACTTGCCGGGGCTTCGATCTCCACGGTGGCCTTGTCCGTCTCGATCTCCATCAAAGGCTCGCCCTGGGCCACCGTATCTCCCTCGGACTTCAGCCAGGACAGGATAATCCCGGTATCCTGTGCCATACCCAAGGCAGGCATGATCACCTCGATAGCCATAATTCCCCCTTACCGAACCCCACAAAGCTCTTTGGCGATCTCCACAGTCTGCTCTACTGTGGGTATAGTCTGATCCTCGAGTACAGGCGAAAAAGGTACGGGCACGTTCATGGCACCAAGCCGCCTAACAGGCGCATCCAGATGGTAGAACGCTCCCTCTGCAATCACAGAAGCTAGTTCAGCAGTAACTCCGTACTGCTCGTACCCCTCATCGATAACGATAGCCCTTCCCGTTTTCTTTGCGGACTCTATCAGCGTCTTTTTATCCAGCGGCCAAGTCGTGCGAGGATCGATAACTTCGGCGCTTATCCCGACTTTTTCCAGCTCTTCTGCAGCCCCAAGGGCAACATGCACCATGCTGCTCGTAGCCACTATGGCGATATCCTCACCGGGTCGCTTGATATCGGCCACACCGAACGGGATAGTGTACTCTTCCACTGGAACAAGTCCTTTGAGGGCGTACATCATCTTGTCTTCGAAAAAAACTACCGGGCTATTGTCCCGTATGGCCGTTTTCATCAGCCCCTTAGCATCGTATGGAGTGGAAGGCACAGCTACCTTCAAGCCCGGTATGTGGCTCATCCACGCGTGAAGGCTCTGACTGTGCTGTGCTGCCGAACGCCGTCCTGCCCCCAAGGTAGTCCTGAACACTATCGGAGCACTCAGCTTTCCACCTGACATATAGTGCACTTTGGCGGCCCTGTTAACGATCTGTTCCATCGCCAGCGGTAGGAAATCACCGAACATAATGTCAACCACGGGCCTCATTCCTGTCATGGCCGATCCGATCCCGATTGCAGAAAAACCGGCCTCAGAGATCGGAGTGTCTATAATTCGCTCTGTCCCGAATTCATCCACCAGTCCCAACAAAACCTTGAAAGGGGTCCCTGCTTCGGCTACATCCTCTCCCATTATGTAGACGGTTGGATCTCTGCGCATTTCCTCTGCCAGTGCCTCTCGAATGGCCTCGGCGAAAGTCATCTCTTTCATCTGACCGCTATGCGTAGACATTTGTACTCACCTCGCTCAAATCCGGGTACGGAGCCGCCTTGGCAAACTCAAGTCCTTTCTCGATCTCTCCGCGAACCTCCTCATCGATCCTCGTTAGCGCTTCAGGGGAAACGTCTTTCTCTTCCACCAGCCATTTACCCAAAATCTTTATTGGGTCCCGCTCTTTCTTCCAGAACTCTTCCTCTTTCTTGGAGCGGTAATATTCTCTGTTGATGTCTCCCACGTGATGACCATAATAGCGGTAGGTATCACATATCAGGAAAGCCGGCCCATTCCCCTCCCTGATGTCCCTCACCAGCCGTTTGGTCGTGGCGTAAACCCCCAGTACGTTCTGACCATCAATGCGCTCCGTGTGGATTCCAAAAGCGAGCGGACGATCCTCCGGTCTTCCGGCGGTGGTTTCTTTGTAGTAAGTGTACTCGTTATAAAGGTTGTTTTCGCAAACATACAGCACCGGAAGCTTCCACAGGGAAGCCAAGTTCATCAATTCATAGAGAAGACCCTGCCCAAAGGCCCCCTCGCCAAAAAAGGCCACGGCGACCCTGCCGAGATTCAACTTTTGGCTTGTGAAAGCTGCCCCCGTAGCCACCCCGGCGCTTGCTCCTACAATTGCATCGGCTCCCAGGTTCCCAGACTCGGGGTCTGCGATATGCATGGAGCCCCCCTTACCGCCGCAATATCCGGGCTTCTTCCCCAACAATTCGGCAAACATCCTGTCCACGGATGCACCTTTCGCCAGGCAATGCCCGTGTCCCCTATGAGTGCTGGAAATATAATCAGTTTTCTCCAAAGCCTCGCACACACCCACAGCTATTGCTTCCTCACCAGCGTAAAGATGCGCTAGGCCGGGCATTTGGGCAGTTTTGTAGAGGTAATCCACTTTCTCTTCGAAATGCCGAATCCGTACTATCTGGCGATACATTTTCAGAGCGAGGTCTACGCTTACCTCAACAGATTGCTCCTTCGACTGTTCGACGCTGGTTTCAATCACGATTCCGCCCTCCCTGAAAGATTTTTCTCCTTGCTGGCCAACTCCATGCCAGCTTTCAGATCTTCGTACGCTTGCGACAGATGCCGCTCCGCAGCCTCTCGGGCACACTTGCTATCCTTCCGCTCGATGCAGTGTAGAATTTCCCGATGCCCTTTCTGGCCTCTGGCCGGAGCGCCTGGGGATTCAAAAATCAAAAGTCTGGCCTCCCGCAGGAGGTCCACCACAGAATTGACCAGAGCGACAAAAAGTGGGTTGCCAGTGGCTTGGGCTAACACCAAATGGAAACGTAAGTCCGCGTTAACATACTCATCGGGGGAGTCAAGAGAACGGTCCATATCCTTGATAGCGGACCGCATTTGCTCCAAATGTTCCGGACCGGCTCTTTTCGCCGCCAACTCAGCAATGCTTATCTCTAAGGCTTCCCGAACCTCTTGTAAATGTTTTATGGATTTGCTTTCCAGCTGGAATACGAGGTTGAGGGAGTCCCCGACCCGCTTAGACACAGCCTCCCTGGTAGATATGAATGTTCCGCTACCTGGCACGACCTCTACTAACCCACGTTCCTGCAAAGCCTTGATTGCCTCACGCACCACTGTACGGCTCAATTTCATGCGCTCAGCCAGTTCGCGCTCAGGTGGAAGCTTGTCTCCGGGGAGCAACTGCTGGGAGAGTATCAGGTCCTGGATAAAATTAGCAACCTTCAAATAGAGCTCCTCTTTGGATATAGCGCCGTATAAATCCTCAGAATTTTCCACGTTCGACCGCCTTTCTCAGCTAAGACAAAAACCCAAAAACCCGACTTCGGTACTATGGTATAACCATTATACCACCGCACTTTTGCTTTGTCAAGAGCTGAGCTTGAAAATCAAGGCTTTTCAGAGTTCCAGCAAACGCCTCCTGAAAGTCACTCGGGATAGATCGTCGCATTGCCTTTTGCAGAACTTTGGAGACGTCCGAGCCCAGAGAACGCGGTTTCAGGTCCGTTCGTTGATTCTTTGAAAAGCCCCGCGATATGCCTGGCTGCCTGTCTGACAACCTTAACTTTAGTTTTTCCCAAAATGGCGGTAGCACCTTACAAACAGCACGAGATCAGCGGGATTCTCTTTGTTCACCCGTTTTTCAAGCATGACAAACCCCGGAGACTTGGGATTGTTTCCTCAACGTGACCTACTGGGGCGCCATTACTACGTAGGCGAATCAGACGATAGCCCACTCGGCGGTCAATTAGACTTTGTCTACCGCACATCCACTTGCTTGGTTTGCACTGCTTCGGCGATCGCCGAGCGCAAAAAGGTCCGGACATGGTCCAGGCGATGCTCACGGATGAAATATTTTAGCGAAGCGGTCATCTGGTTTTGCGGGTAAGCTTGCGCGTAGCGATATTGCAAGTAGCTGAGAGCCAAGGTCACCAGGGGAAACTAGTTCTGAGTCGCCTCGAACTTTTGTAAACGGGAATCACCAAATCCCAAAACCCGTTTCAGGTAGAAGTCAACCTGCTCCTACAGGTGTCATTGACCGGGCTATACTGTACCACTCGTAGCCGCCCGGTGTGTACCACTTGTAGCCATCAGGGTTGCTCCATAGTGAAATTGTGGCATGATCTCTGCGGGAGAATAAATTGATTCCTGGAGGAGAAAACTGAGGCATTCTCCCCCGCCGGGCCCTCTGGGTCGGAGGCCGTCCGAGCGCTAGAATATTCAAAGCAGCATTCACGTCTCTGTCGAGATGTAAGCCGCGGTAAGGACAAACATGAACTCGAACGCTCAAGTCTTTCTCAACAACAGCACCACACCTGCTGCACACTTGCGACGTATTCTTGGGATTCACCTTGACGAGTCGAGCACCAGCTTTCTCCGCTTTGTACTCGAGCAGTTCAAAAAACGTCCCAAGCCCTGCATCGCGTGCAGATAGGGAGAGACTGCCATTCCTGAGCATGAACCCAAGCTCCAAATCCTCAACGGCGATCAGACCAAAACGCCGCACCATCTCCGTTGTCCTCTTGTGCCAGAAGTCCCGACGCTGATTGGCGATGTGCTCGTGCAGCTTTGCAATTTGGTATGCAGTCTTCTACCAACGTGCCAT
>WFSD01000396.1 GCA_015486235.1 Anaerolineae bacterium | reverse complement strand
TCCGCTTCTCGATCCATTTCAAGAGGTGTAGCAGGTCGTGCGGGGGTAGCTTGGTCTCTAGAGCACAGGCAATGTTGAGAAATTTAGGCTGGTCCAGGTATCCCACCGGCTCCGTTTCGTAAAAAGAAGAGACCTTCAAAATAGACGTACGAGCCTGGACATATTGCAGCGCCTGAAGGATATTTCCCTGTCGATCCCCCAGATTAGCGCCTAGGCTCAAGTATACCCGATGCAACATAGACATAGTAGATTCCTCACATATAGAAAATCTCTTTACCACAGAGCAGATGCTCTGCCGCTGCCGAATAATTATTGTCTAGTCAGGGGATGCGAAGCAAATCCTGGGGGCCCGCAGGGCCTTCAGGAGCCCCTCTGAGCCGTCGTCGGTCTCCATCGACCACGATAGCGAGCCCCGATCTTCCCCAAATGCGTCGAGAACGCCCCTGGGACAGCTCTGGGCTTTCGATTTGCCTCGAAAGCCCTAATTGTGAAGAATAGCACGCTTTCACCGAGTTGCGCAAACAAGTCCACCCCAGAGGTAGTGACTTCAAACGACGACTATAGAATCCCCCCGCCCACCAAGGAGTAGCCGATGGTGAACCGTACCTTTCTCGGTGACAACCTCCTCCAGCTTGCCCCTGGCGATGATCCTTTCTCCTTTCCTGGCCTGCTCGCAGAACCTCCCTCGGAAGGAGACGACTTCCTTCAATAAAGGCTCGGCTTGCTGTGCTCCTACGAGCTGCGTGTGCTCGATCCTGTAGGAACATGGTGTAAAAATAGCTCCGCTTGCATCGGAGACGGTGGCTTCGACCTCTGCCTCTCCCAGCGAAGTGTACTTTCTCTTGCCGTATTCCTCCCCAGCCTCCGATGGCATCCTCACGAAGCGGATGAAATACTCATAGCCCCGGAATTTTCCCTGGATGACCTTGCGTCCCTCGAGTCGGACAAAGTCCCTGAAGCTCATCGGGGTATCCTGGGAGCGAAGGGCATAGAGTGCCCTCGATTCCCTCTCATTGAGCTTCCTTACCTCACCCTCCGGCTCGTCCAACATTTCCCTCAGGGCCTTGTGAACCGCCCAGCAGCTTTCAGAACCATAGACTGTGAGGTCTATATCAGAACGCGGCGTGTGCAGGCCCACCAGAATCGAACCTGAGATGCCGATATTTTCCTCCGGTATCTCCGCCCTCTCTATCAGCAAATTGGCAAACTCTATGGCTTTTTCCTCCAGCTCGTCTCGTCCTCCGTTCCTGCGCAGTTCGGCCAGTTTCAGGCAAGGATCGTAAACCCGTTTTATGCGCTCACGAGGTACGCCCTGAAGTCTCTCACCGAAGACAGGATCGAAGAAGAGATAAAAAGGGTATTTCTCCTCTAGCAACATCTCTTGTTCTTCAAAGCTGTAAAGCCTTCGATAGTGGATACCCTCCCTCTGCCTCTCGCCACCCGGGTCGGTGGCGTATCTCAGGTAGGCTACCACTGCTTCCGGCGGATGAACTAGCCCCTTGACAGCGAAAAATAAGCCCTCAGTGGATTCCACATAGTATCCTTCAATTATCGGTTTCATATTGTCCTCGGGATATCTCGCAGAGGCCGCCCTTCAGGGTAGACTGCGGACATCAAGAAAACCATGTGACCGACTGTTGTCCCAGGGTCCAAACGGTGGCCTTTCCCCCTGGATATGGGCCGGAGCCTTTCAAAGCTTTCTTCACACTTACCTCCAGTACCTCAACCGGATAGTGTAAGGAGACGTGAACAATCAGTTTTGGGATCATCTCGGCATCCAGCGAATGGAACATCAAGGCCCAAGGGTCATTTTGCGGCGATCCTTACTACATGCTCAATTATCCTCCCGGCGATGTTCACGCCAGTTGTGCTTTGCAGCCCTTTCCACCCAGGGATGCCATTCACCTCAGTCACATAGTATCCCCCGCCCTCTGCTTTCAGTATGTCTACGCCGGCATAATCGGCCTCCAGAACGGCGGAAGCCTTCAGGCCCAGTTTCTTGAGTTCATCGGTCGGCTTCAGAAGTTCCGCCACGGCCCCCCGAGCCACATTGGTCTTCCACCCCTCCGCGCGGCGTACCATAGCGGCAATCACTTCACCTCCGACGACAAAAACTCTGATGTCCCAGTTAGCATGGGGGATGAATTCCTGTAGATAGAAAACATAGCGGCCCAATTCCAGAGCCCTAAAGACTCTGTAGGCCGCATCCTCATTGCAAACCCTCACCACCCCCCGCCCCTCGGAACCGAAGAGAGGCTTTACCACTATGTCACCGCCTAGCTCATGGAAAGCTCTCATAGCCTCATCGAAGCGCTCCGTGACCACAGTGCGAGGCGTAGGAATACCCGCGTCCTCCAGAAGAGCTGAGGTATAATATTTGTCCACTGTCCTCTCGATGGTTCTGGCGGAGTTCACAACCCTGATGCCCAGGCCCTCCAGCCGATGGAGCGCATCGACCCTGAAAATGACCTGCTCCAGGGAACCACCGGGAATACTCCTTACAATGATGGCGTCGCATTCCTCCAGCGCCTGCTCTCCCACGCGGACCCGAGGCTCGTCTGAAATTCTGGCCACCAGGCGGGTGATAGGGAAGCAATCCACTGGAACACCTCTCTCTTCAAGGGCCCTCATCAAAGTCTCGACATGCCAGCTACCCCTTGATCCCAGTACCCCTATCCTCACCCCAAGACCCCTCGCAGCACTTCCGAATTTGGCTTCCCGGCATGGTAAGTTTTCCCGCTCATCAAATTGTTGATGAAAACTTCTGCTGGGCTGAAGAGGAGAGGGTCAACTTTGTAGAAATCGCCCCCATAGGCCTGGAAGAGTTCGAAAAAAGGTTTACCATAATCCCTTGAGGCGGAGGAAGGGATCTGCTCGATGATGCGTTCGATCTCGGCATCCTCGGCCTGCACGGTGTAGAAGGCCTGTCCGCCGTACAGGATGCAGTCGTTGGCGCGACCGATAGCCTTAAGGTCGTCTCCAGCGACAGGGGCAATGGGGCAGACACCATACCCATTCGTAACGCATTCTATGTCGAAACCAAGTTCCATCATCTTGTGCATCCCCGTCTCCACTACTCTGGCCGCGATCTGCACAGAGCCAACCAGGCTGGCAGTGGGAGCAATGAGGATGTAGAGTTTCTCCGGACTCACTTTGCACTTGTGGGCAATGTACTCCGCCACTTCCTCACTCGGGGGTTTTCTCCCTTCAAGAGCAATCACCGCCACGTCTGATTCGTCTTTATATGAGAGTCTTTGGTAGAGGTCCTCGAGACGGGAGAGCGCTCTCGCCGGTCCTGAGCCCATGGCAAAGAACTTGCCTATCTCTATCGCCCACCCTGCATACTGGGAGGCCATGCAAGCCACAGAAGGCTTTTCCACACTCACGCTCACCCCCGGCAGCCAGAAAGAGCCGAAATCGTCTCTGGTAAAAGCGACTTGCCCCAACCCGCCCATACAGGCCTCGGCGAAGAGTTTCCCGGCTCGCAATCCTCCCCTGGTGGCATCTATCACTTTTGCCCCGTTGGTCAGAGTGTGGGCTTCCACTCCCAGAGCCTCGGCATCGGCTATCATCTGCTTGGCGATGAGTGCTGCCCTTTCGTTTGCGCTAATCCCGCTCATAGACCAGGATCTCCCCCTTCCCTAGCTCGGCAATATCGCCGTTGTAGCGCCTGTACCTCCCGCCGATGTATTCACCAGGTACCTCGATGTCGTAGTGCATGAGATTTCTCAAATAGATTGCGAGGAACGGAGGGGTGTAGGTACAATTGTAGCGAAATGTGGGCAGCAGCGACTCAGGATTGTGTTCTCCGCCGAAAAGGACGATCGTTCCCCTTTTCATCCCTGCTCCTGGCCCCTCTCCCACCTTTCCAAAGACGATGATGGTGCCGGCAATCATATTGGCGCCCACGAAATCATTAGCATCGCCCAGGGTGATAATGAGCCCTCGACGCATCTTCTCGCCGACCTCATTGCCAGCATTTCCCTCAATGATGATAGTGCCGCGGTTCATTCCGCGCTTGCTTCCATGGTAACCGCCCCCCACGAAATTGCCAGCGTTGCCTTTTACTCTGATGAGGCCACCCTTCATCTCCGCCCCAAGCCAATCGGAGGCATTGCCATCGACCACTATCTCGCCGCCCTGCATTGTGGCACCGAGGTGCATCCCAGCATCGCCCTCGATAGCGATCCTTCCCCCAGTCATCCCGTAACCTATCTTTTTCACCCGGGAGAGATTACCCTTGATGCGGAGTTGGTCCGACCTCTCCCCTTCCACCTCGAACAAATCACCTAGCCTCCTTTGCTCGTTGCCGTAGTAAAGAGGTAGAGCCTCGATTTCCTCCCGGCCCATATCGGCGAAGAGGTCGGGACGAATAGTATCTGCCTCAAGGGGGATAGCCAATGATTCTTTCAGCGTTAAGGTAATTTCTCCCATTTTTCTTCTCCTAAAGGTTTAGGTTATTGTCTTTTGCCTGTAGCTGTGCTGCAATCATCTGCAAAAAGCAGAGGGAGTGATATCGGAAACAACTACTCTCCCTCTGTTTTACGTTTCGTCAATCGAAGTGCCTTCAGGGGGCAAGCCTCGACACAATACCCATAGCCTTCGCACACACTCTGAACAACCTTAGGAAGCTCATAAGGTGCTCCCTGCTTTATGGCTTTGACCGGGCATGCATCTATAGCGGCGCAGATACCCTCGCTGCATTTCTCGGGGTGGCACTTATTGTAGTCCACCACCGCTACCAAAGAAACGGGAGAGGATATCTCTTGAGCAGCTGTGAATCCCTTTCTGAATTCAGCCAGTGCCTCGTCGGCTGTAGCGCGCTTGGTAAAGATCAGTTCGAATCCCCGCTCCTTCATCCGAGGGATTCCTCTCTTCCCGATATGCCTGCAGATAATGGTCTGGCAATCGCTCAGCACATCGGCCACATCGTAGGTTTTTCCACGTTGTAGCGTAGTTTTGTATGGATTTGGACGTAATGATCGCGCCAGCTCCTCTTTCCTGGTTGCATCCAAATCCACGATCAGAAAGTAATGTGCTCGCCCCAACATCCCTCGGGCTATCGTTTTTCCATCCTCATCTACAGCAATAGCAACTCGACGGCGGTTCATCCCTTCCGCTCGGACTTGCAATTGACAAATCGCTTATGCTCCCGCCTGCCTCTTCTCGGGCGCCCAGGCTTGATTGTCCTACCCCAACAGCTCATGCAAGTGGAACTGATACTGCCCCAGCATACCACCATAGTTCCCGGCCGAAATGCGCACGATACCTGGAATGCAGGCTGCTGGTATCCCGACTTGCATTGCCCTCCGCACTGCTTCCTCGTCCAATCCGTCAATGACGATCTCCAAAACACTATTGACCTCTGGTGGCAATTGTGACTCCACCTGCCGCTTGATGGTTGGGCAGAAATCGGTGTTGGTTGAGGCGTGCAGGAACTTATACCTGGATGTCGTCTTACTCCCGCTTCGAACGATTCCGCCGGGGAAGGGCATCACTATCCCATCCACTTTCCTCATCGCCTCTACTGCCCTCTCTGCTGCCTCCAGGGTGACATCGGGGTGTTCGCCAAGGATGAGGAAGTTCCCGCCACCGACGGCTTTCTTGATGCCGAAACTTTCCTCGACCAAGAATTCGCCCTCCATCACCGGTATCCTCCAGAGCCTCCTGCCATCGAGGAGTTTGCTCATCTGGAACCCATCGCCGAAATAGCGGAGCTTTCCGCCGACTTTCAGCATTTCCTCGCTTTTCAGGCCATTGAAGCAGGCAGTCGTGGGGCAAGTCATGATGCACTGTCCCACCCGGCGCATCAACTGATCCTCCATTCCCTTCTTACCCATGGTGAAAAGGAGGATGCTGACACCAGGGCGTCCATCGAGGGTCTCATCCGGCAGCATTGTCCTCTCTACGCCTGCCTCGCAGCCACAACCAATGACGGATGTCGCGAAGCCTGTAGCCCTCCTGGCCGCTTCCATCGCCCACTTCTCGTTAACGGCGGTGATGACAAGCCGGGTGCCTCGCATCTTGAAGGCCTCGGCGAAGGTGTCTTCGATCTCCACGCCATTTATTCGCATTTCACCACCTCGCTTTGAGGGAGATAAACATCCTGCACCGGATAATTCTCAAAGGAGAC
>WFSD01000395.1 GCA_015486235.1 Anaerolineae bacterium | reverse complement strand
TACCGCCTCTCCGCTTCCTCGCGGATCGCCTCCAGCGCCTCCCACGCCGCAAGGTCGCGGTCGCGGGGAGCGGAGAGGGTGTCGGCGAGGGTCAGGTCATCACTATCGGATAGAGGCTCGTCAATGGAGACACGCGGGTGGTCGCGTGTCTCGTGGTCATCCACGTACCGCCCCAGCCGGAGTGCATCGTCCACACTCCGGCCTTCCAGGAAAGCCCTCACTGCCCTCTCCTCGCCAGCCGGACCAAGCCCGGCGGTGGCAAGGACGGCGTAGAATTCTATGATTGCTTCTTCTGTTGGCCACTTCATCTCTCCCTCCTTAGGTGGAACGTTGGATTTCCGACGTTCCGCCTATATTATAGCGGGAACCGGCCGGTTTGTCAAGGGGGAATTTCGGCGTTTAGGGGAATTGTAATGTTTGAGTGTAGTGTGCTGAATTGGCTGTAAGAGTCCAGGCGACAGGGCGATGCCGGGGTAGGGTGGGGGGCTCCTGCCTGCTGCGCTGCAGCGGACCGCGCTGCGCGGCTCCCCGCGCCCCTCCCCTGGCGTGTCTAGTATGTCCTTTGCACATCTGCTCCCGCCTGCTCTGTCCTTGACACGCGGCACGAAACCGGCTAGGCTCAGGGGAACCGGCGGGGAGCCCACACCTCTCATCGCCAGCCTCCGCCGCGTCCGCCTGTCCAACGCGTCCAGGGTAGGGGATAGCGCCGGACACGTGGACACGCGGGCCCGCCGACACGCCGACACGTGCTGAGCGCGGACCACATTCTCGTCTCAAGAATTTCCCGATGTGCGACGATCCCTGTATAAATGGACAGGGCGTCTTCCCCGGCGCTCCGCCTCGCTGAAACACTACGCCAAGGCTCGAAAGGAGAAAAATCTATGGCAGACATCACCAACACAGCGAATTTCGACGAGTGGATTGAGGAGTTTTCCCTTTACATGAGACAGCTCCGGAGAAGCGAGAGCACCCAGCGCGCGTATCTCTGGCACCTGGGCAAGATGAGGGCGTACCTCAGTGAGCACGGTGTGAAAACGCCGACCGAGGTGACGAGATCAGCGTTGAGGCACTGGGCGGCCTACGCCTCACAGAGGTGGTCCCCCGCGACGTACAAGCAAGCGGTGGCTGCCGCCAAGTCGTTCCTGGCATTCCTTCATGACGAGGGTGTCACGACCTCCAACCTGTCCAAAGCCCTGGCAATCCCCAAGGTGCCCGACAAAGAGCAGCGCACGCTGGATGAAAATGAGGTCGAGGCTCTGCTCAACTTCGCCAGCACCCTGGAATCGCCCAGACGTGAGCGCGAGATGGCAATGGTGTCGCTGCTCACCGACTCTGGAATTCGGGCCGCGGAGTTGTGCAACGCCAGGGTGGATGATATCCGGGAAAAGAACCGGATCATCATGATCCGGGGAAAAGGGGATTCCCTGGCTCCTGCCCCCTACGGCCAGCGCACTGCCGAGTACCTGAGGGACTGGCTGAGAAAAAGAGCGGAGCGGCTCAGAGCGAGGAGGCACAAGGATCCCGGTACCATCTTCATATCGCTGGGGGGATTCACCCCCGACTCGCCCCTGACCACGCGCGGTCTTCGCGAGATACTGCAGGACCTGGGAAAGAAAGCCGGGGTGCCGAGGGTGTCACCCCACGCATTCCGGCGAACCTTCGCCACGTTGCTGCACGAGCACGGCGCTCCCAGCAGGACGGTGCAGGTGGCAGGGCGGTGGCGGGACATACGGATGGTCGAGAGATACACGAGGGCACTTGAGCGCAAGGAGAAAATGCCCTCCCTGTACACCCCTTACTCTCCAATAGACAACATGGATAAGCCCCGAAAGGAGTGAGATAAGCCGAAAATTGCGGGGTGAAGCGACGGGATTGATGTCCCTGATCCAGTCCTCGCCTCCAACGGCGGGTTGTAGGTTCGAGTCCTACCCGAGGAGCTACGAAGGGACTGCCAACAAATCTGCGATTGGCCCGGCCTGAGCAGGCCGGGCTTCGTCGTTCAGGGGACGCGGCATGTGATATTGCCTGTGCACAGTCCGCTCCACTCACTCCGTCCAATTACTCCTTATACCTGCCGGCAATCGTACGTGTTCATGGGTAAGCGAAGGCAGCGCCTTCGCCTACGAGATGTCCATCGAAACGAGTCCGACAAACCATTGGAGCAACGAAGGGAGCACCTGGCAGTGCCACGGCCAGGTACGGTGTTACCTGCCAGTGAGTTTTCGGTCGCGATAGTTGTTTAGCGTCAGGAGTTGTGCTATATTTTCCTTAACTACTCGGATAGCTCTCTCCAGGGAGGCGAAGATGTCGGCCTTTCAACTGAAAACGGAAGCTATTCTCCCAACTTTCTCTCCGGTATCTGCGCCAACTTGCCAACATAGCGTTCCTAGCTCTGCGAGGAGGTGATCGAATATGCCCGAACGTATGGTCGTGATCGGGGGGGTGGCGGCCGGGATGAGTGCTGCGGCAAAAGCCCGGCGGGTAAACAGAGAAATGGAAATAGTTGCTTACGAGAAAAGCGGCTATGTCTCCTACGGCTCTTGTGGCATCCCTTATTTCATCAAAGGGGATATCGAAGATGTGCCTGACCTGGTGGTTCGAACTCCCGAACAATTTGCCAGATCCGGCATCGAGGTCCATGTCCACCATGAGGTGTTGAAAGTGGATACAGAGGGCCGGACTGTCCTGGTCCGCGATCTGGAAACCGGTCAAGAGTTCGGCGATCACTACGACAAGCTGATCCTCACCACTGGCGGGAGAGCCACGAAGCCCCCGATCCCCGGCATCGACCTGAAACACATCTACACCCTGCGAGTCGTGGAGGACGCCGTGGCGGTGCGTTCATTCCTCAGGGAGCGGAAGCCGGAGCGGGCGGTGATCGTCGGTGGTGGATACATCGGGCTGGAAATGGCAGAAGCGCTCTCACCGTACGTCTCCGACCTGACGGTGGTGGAGATGCTCCCGCAGGTGCTGCCGAACATGGACGAGGAGTTCGCAACCATGGCGGCAGAGGAGATTCAGCGAAACGGTGTGAAGCTGGCGCTGGAAAGCCCTGTGGAGGCGTTCGATGGTAGAAATGGCGAGGTGAGAGCGGTGATCGCCGGAGGCAAGACGTACCCCGCCGATTTGGTGATCCTCTCTGTAGGCGTGAGGCCGAATGCGGCGCTGGCGAGAGATGCAGGGATTGCACTGGGGCCTACGGGTGCCGTGGCGGTGAACGATCGCCAGGAGACCAATGTGCCGGGAGTCTATTCGGCCGGGGACGTGGCCGAGGCGTACCATCTGGTGACTGGCAAGCCTGCGTACATTCCTCTGGGCACCACCGCCAACAAGCAAGGCCGGGTCGCTGGGGAGAACGCTGCCGGCGGGAAAGCGACATTTGGCGGCGTTGTCGGCACTGCTGTGGTGAAAGTGTTCGGGCTTGAGGTTGCCCGCACCGGCCTTACAGTACGGGAGGCAGAAAAAGAAGGGTTCGACGTGGCCAGTGCCACCATCAAATCCATCTCCAGGGCGCATTACTATCCCGGACACAAACCGCTCCACGTGAAGCTTGTGTTCGAACGAGGCACGAAGCGGCTCCTTGGAGCACAGATGGTCGGGCAGGAGGGTGCGGCGCTCAGGATAGATGTTCTGGCGGCGGCACTCCATGCCCACTGGACTGTGGAGGATGTGGGGAATCTCGATATGGCCTATGCTCCGCCTTTCGCGCCGGTCTGGGATCCAATATTGATTGCGGCAAATGTCGCGAAGAAATAGGGGTCGCGGACCAGAGGGGCCACCGTGGTCTGCCGCCCGATCCTTTGAAACTGCGGTTTATGTTGCGATTTTCTCTCAAGAAGGCGTATATGACAAACTGCCATGGAGGTAAACCTTATGGAACAAGTTGATTTGACTCAGGAGTTTCTGGAGCTGATCCGCAGGTCTTCGACGGACCTGCCGGAGGATGTGGAGGCTGCCATCCGGCGTGGCAGGGATCAGGAAGAGGAGGGATCGCCCGCCCGGATGGTGCTGGATACGATCCTGGAGAACGTGCGCATGGCGAGAGAGGCTTCCACACCTATCTGCCAGGATACCGGTGTGCCGATCTTCTATGTGTATTATCCGGGGGATTGGAGCACCTTGAAGCTCAAAGAGCAGATCCTGGAAGCCACCAGGGAAGCGACGCGGAAGCTATACCTGAGGCCGAATGCGGTAGACCCCCTCACAGGAAAGAACTCTGGCGACAACACCGGCATCGACTTCCCAACCATTCATTTCGAGGAATGGGAGAACGATTACCTCATGACCAAGCTGGTGCAGAAAGGGGGCGGCAGCGAGAATGTCGCCAGGCAGTACACGATTCCCAGTACCGAGTTCCGTGCCAGCCGAGACCTCAAGGGCGTCAGAAAGGCGATACTGGACGCGGTCTGGCGGGCACAGGGGAAAGGATGCGCCCCCGGTGTCATCGCTGTCGGCATTGGCGGGGATAGGGCGTCCGGCATGATGAAAGCAAAAGAGCAGCTTTTCCGGAAGCTGGACGACGTGAACCCTGTGCCGGAATTGGCGGAGTTCGAGAAACAGATGTACGAGGAGGCGAACAAGCTTGGCATTGGCCCAATGGGCTTCGGCGGGAAGACGACAGTCCTGGGTGTAAAAGTCGGGATCATACATCGCCTGCCGGCATGTTTCTTCGTTTCCATCGCGTATATGTGCTGGGCCTGCCGCAGGCGTACGCTGACCTACCGCGCCGGCAAGGCCACGATTGAGTAAAGGGGGTGATCAAATGGCCGTTTACAATCTTACGGTACCGATAAGCGAGGAGGAAATCCGGAAGCTTCACGTGGGCGATACAGCGACGCTGAACGGCGTCATCGTCACTGGGAGGGATGCTGCCCACAAGTTCCTCGTCGAGAATTTCATCCACGGTGATGCATCCAAGGCGTCTCCCGAAGACAGGAAAGTGTATGAGCGGCTCAGAGAATTGCTGAAAGGTGGTGTCCTCTACCATTGTGGCCCGATCGTGGGACAGAGGGAAGACGGGAGCTACTATTTCGTCGCCGCCGGGCCTACCACCAGCATCCGGGAGGAACCCTACGAAGCGGATGTCATCGAGCACTTCGGGATGCGCGGCGTCATCGGCAAAGGGGGCATGGGGCCGAAGACGCTGGAGGCGCTGGGGAAATGTGGGGCGGTCTACTTCCATGCTGTCGGCGGCGCCGCTTCCCTCATCGCCCAGTCCGTCAAAGAGGTGCTGGAAGTGCACAAGCTTGAGCTGGGCGTGCCGGAGGCGTTCTGGGTCATCCGGGTGGAGAACTTCCCAGTTGCAGTGACCATGGACGCTCACGGGAACAGCGTTCACGGGGTGGTCGAGGAGAAGTCGGAGAAAGTCCTGGAGCAGCTGGTAGCGGCGTAAGGGAATCGGTGAAGAGGTGAGTCAGCGGATCAACGATTCGTTTTCGTTGATTCGCTGATTCTTTCAGGACGATGGGATGGGAAGCATAATCACGTTCTACAAGCTTGAAGAGGCTCTGGGAGAACCCGGATGCCCAATTTGCAGGCTGACAAAGAACGTCGTTGCTGATTTCCTGGACGACCTCATTTATGAGCGAGTGAACGATCCGGGTACCCGCGATGATCTCCTCAGCTCGATGGGCTTCTGCAACAAACACGCCTGGCAGCTTGTGGATCATGG
>WFSD01000394.1 GCA_015486235.1 Anaerolineae bacterium | reverse complement strand
CGCAAGCGCAAGAAAAAGAGACGGCGCAGGTGCTCCCATCGGTGGCGAAGATGGCTGACGAGCCTGAGGCGAGGGCTGTCCAGGCTGTGGGCGCTCTTTTGGCAACGACGGTGGCGGTTTGTCGGACGAGCGTTTCCTTTTTCCTTTCCCAGGCGAACACGCAAGGCCAAGAGCACCCCTGGGGCTGGGCTTCATGAACGAGAAATCTTTCTTGTGATGCCCACGGAAACCCACGAACCTAAGGAGGCGCCGAGGCCGACGAAGAACAGTACCGTGGGAGAATCCCTTGCTCCCCGTCCCACAAAGCGGGGGCGACATCGTGTCATCCCCACGGACCATGTCAGTTGTCCTAATGAAATGTGCCCGGCTTACGGTCGTCTTGGGGGAGAGCCTGGACACGACATTGTAGCCAATGGCACCTACACGACCCGACATGGGGAGAAGCGACAACTGTATCGGTGCAATGTCTGTGGCAAGACCTTTTCCGAGACGGCTGGAACGCCTTTCTTTGGGCTCAAGACCCCTATCCAGACCGTGTGCACGGCGCTGCTGGAGCTTGCTGAAGGCCTGGGTATCCGGGCGGTGGCACGCATCCATGGAGTGAAACCGGATACAGTGCTGTTGTGGCTCAGGCGCGCCGGGGAGCATTGCGAGCAAGTGTCGGACTACATGATGCGGGAAATGGAGGTAACGCAGGTGCAGATGGACGAGTTGTGGACTTTTGTGCGCCGTAAGACGGCACCTGTGCAGGCCTGGGAAGAGGTGCAACAGGAATGGGGAGAGACATGGATCTGGGTGGCCTCCGACCCGGTGCACAAACTGGTGCTGGCTCTCCTGGTGGGGAAGCGAGATGAGGAGGCTGCGGTGACTTTCCTCCGCCGTTTGCGTGCCCGTCTGACCAAAACTGCTTTCCCTTTGCTGACCAGCGATTCCCTCCCTCATTACGCCAGTGCCATCTTGCGGGTCTTCGGCGTGTGGATCCAGCCTCAGCGGCGAGGCAATCGGGGCCGTTTCCCAAAGCCGCGGCAAGTACCCCCCAAGGGGTTGCAATATGCAGTTGTCCACAAGGAACGGCAAAAAGGGCATGTAGTCTCGGTCACCACGCGCATTGTCTACGGGCATAAGGAGGAGATCATGGCCCGGCTGGCGTCCATGGGACAGAAAATCAACACTTCCTTTGTGGAACGTTTCAACCTGACGTTGCGCCACCTGGTCAGCCGCCTCCACCGTAAGACCTTGTGTTTCAGCAAGAAGCGGGAATATCTGGTCTATCACATTCATTTGTCCTTGGGCTACTATCACTTTGTGCGCTATCATAGCACCTTGCGGGTAGCCCTCCCCGAACCGGTTCCCACTCGGGGAAACGGAACGCCTAGGCGGTGGGCACAACGCACCCCTGCCATGGCTGCAGGCCTGACGGACCGCCGCTGGACCCTAAAACAGTTGCTGATGTACCACGTACCTGCAACACCTGGGTGACGGGGGGAACCGAGTTCTCCCATCCTTTTGTGATTCGTTTCGTCGGCGCAGCGGTCCGATTCTCTCGTGCCGCGCCAGGGAGGCGCGTCTCTGCACTCCTGAATGCGGGATGATAGAAGGCATCGGAGCCTCAAGTGAGACTTCATCGATGCCTGCCAGATTTATCCCAATTGTGGAGAAACACTACCGGATAACAGGAAACAGGGGAAATAAGGAGGAAATGGTGCAGGATGCGTATACTGGTTGTCGAAGATGAGCCTGGGGTTGCGCATTTCGTCAGGCAGGGGCTGACGGAGGCTGGGCATGCCGTGGATGTGGCCCGGGACGGACGGGAGGGTCTGGAGTTCGCGCTTGCAGCGGAGTACGATGTGATAGTTTTGGATATTATGTTGCCGAGATTGAACGGCCTCGACCTGCTGCGAGAGATTCGGAGGCGTGGCGGCGAGGCGCCGGTACTGCTGCTCACAGCGCGGGATGCCATTGATGATCGCGTGAAGGGGCTGGATGCAGGCGCCGACGACTATCTCGTCAAGCCGTTTGCATTTCCCGAGCTGTTGGCGCGGATCCGGGCATTGTTGCGGCGACCCCCGCTCCAGGCAGGTTCGGTGCTCCGGGTCGGAGATCTGGAGATGGACCTTGCCGCTCGCAAGGTGATCAGGGGCGGTAAGTCCATAGAATTGACACCCAGGGAGTTCTCTCTACTCGAGTTTCTCATGAGGCATCCGAATCAGGTGCTTACCAGGACCCAGATAGCCGAGCATGTGTGGAATTTCGATTTCTACAACGAGTCCAACGTGGTCGATGTGTACATAGGTTACCTGCGTCGTAAGATAGATCGGGGCTTTTCCTCTCCACTCATTCATACGGTGAGAGGGGTAGGCTATCTGTTGAAGGCTGAGGTGGAATAGTGGTTCACCTTAAGGGGATAGAAGAGCAGCTCTCTTTGCGCTTGCGACTGACTCTGTGGTATGTTCTTCTGCTTGGGCTGACGATGCTGATGTTCAGCGGGTATGTGTACTGGCGACTGCAACACAGCCTGATGACTCAGGTTGACGCCTCCTTAGAGATGGTGGCGACGCAGGCATTGGTCAACATAGACACTGGGGGTGAAGACAACAGCATGCCGTCGTTCCAGAACACGGAGGAGATGGCAGCCATTGTTGACCGATTAGGTGAAACAAATCTTATCGTCCGGCTTGTGTCTCCCACCGGGAAAGCATGGGCCGGCCTGGGCTACTACAGAAACGTGCCCGCGCTGGTTCCAAAGCGCCCCGGCTATGATTCTGTGTCCAGAGGGAAGCATGTGTGGAGAGTTTACAGCTTTCCACTGGAAGCCTCGGACGGCAGTCCTATCGGATGGCTGCAGACCGCCCAGTCCCTGGATTCGGTTTCCCATGCCCTGGAGGGGTTGAGGGAGCAGCTTTACTGGGCCATACCGCTGACATTGCTGCTGACCGGGTTGGGGGGATTCTTCCTGGCGAACAGGGCGTTGAGGCCCATAGATCGTATCACCCGCACAGCGCACTCTATTTCTGCCACAGATCTATCCAGGCGGATCCAGTACGTGGGTCCCAGAGATGAGGTAGGACGGCTGGCAGATACCTTTGACGCCATGCTGGATCGCCTCCAGGCGGCGTTCGAGAGGGAAAGACAGTTCACCGATGACGCTGCCCACGAGTTGCGCACGCCGCTGACCATCCTGAAAGGGAGGATAGGCGTGGCTTTGAGCAGACCCAGGTCGAAGCGAGAGTACGAAGGCACCCTGCGTGATCTTGAGCAGGAGGTGGATCGTCTTATTCGATTGGGTACGGACCTGCTGTTCCTCTCCCGACTGGATCAGGTGCGATTGTTCTGGCATTGGGAGAAGGTGGACCTGAGCGGTCTCCTTCAGGTGATAGCTGAGCAGGTCAGACCCATAGCGGAGGGCAAGGGGGTCGAGCTTTCCGAGTCGATCGACTCTGGCCTGTACGTTACGGGAGACCAGGACCATTTGATCCGGCTGTTCCTGAATTTGCTGGACAACGCCACCAAGTACACCCCAAAGGGCGGACAGGTGCGGCTGGAGGCGCTGCAAGATGGACGGGATATTGTGGTATCTGTCAGCGATACCGGGCCCGGAATTCCCTCAGAGGCCATTCCCCACATTTTCGAGCGGTTTTTCCGTGTAGACGCCGACCGTTCACGGGAAACCGGAGGGGCCGGGCTGGGCTTGGCAATAGCTTACGAGATAGTGCGTCAGCACAATGGGCACATCGAGGTGCAAAGTCAGGTGGGGGAGGGAACCACTTTCGTGGTTTTCCTGCCCGTGGAGGCACCTTGGCAGAAAGAAGGGTAGGGAAAAGGGTCACAGAGGCGACGGAATGCCTTGGAGTCGACGTACGGATGCTGACTCTGCTGGTCCTCTTCGCCTGGGTGTTCATGGAGTTGGCAGACGACGTGTGGCGGTGGGAAGGGTTTTCCTGGGATGCGCCTGTGATGCTTGCGACACATCGCCTGAGTCAACCGTGGTTCGATGTGGTCATGTGGGGGGTGACCCAGACAGGGAGCGCATTGGCAGTAGCTTTCCTGGCGGGATTGGCGATATGGTGGATTTACAAAGGCAAAAAGCTGGAAGCAATCTTGTTCCCCGCAAGCTTCTTTGGTGCCGCTTCCCTGAACTACATTTTGAAGCAGATATTCGGCAGACCGCGGCCGGGGATCTTTCCACCCCCGGTTGTGGAGCGCACTTACAGTTTCCCCAGCGGGCACACCATCGCCGCTGTTTCCCTTTACAGCCTGCTGGCCGTGTACCTGTGGGACGTAGGTAGGAAGGCGCTGGCCTTGCTGTCGGCGCTCTGGATCCTGGCCGTTGCTTTCAGCCGGGTATACCTGGGAGCCACTATCCCGGTGATGTCCTGGGGGCTGTAGCGGTGGGCGGGATATGGCTGATCCTCGTTTGGGAAGTGTACGGGAGTCTCGCAAGAGAACGCGACAGGCATAGGGATCACGAAAAGGATTCGAGGGGGAAATCAATATGATCGAGCATCTGTTCACCATGTTGGGCCAACTGGGGAAGTGGAACTACGTGGTGCTGGCGATATTGGTTATAGTGGAAGGGCCCGTTGCAACGCTGGTGGGGTCGATCCTCGCATCGGTGGGAGTGCTGGAACCGTGGGCGGTGTTCATCGTGGCGTCCACCAGCAATATGTTTTCCGATTTTCTCTGGTACAATCTGGGACGCTTCGGTGGGCAAAGGCGGCTCAAGTGGGTGCTGGGGAAAGTGGGCGTAAGGGAAGAAACAGTTGATCTGTTCGTAGAGAAGATGAAAGCCCATAGCTGGTCGATCATTTTCACGGCGAAAGTCACGTTGAGCTTTTCCATACCGACATTCGTATCCGCCGGAATAGCAGAGATCTCCTGGCTGAAGGTCCTCTCTGCGTTGCTTCCTGCGGAGGTTCTGTGGACGGGAGGCCTCGTCGTCGGGGGTATTATTTTGCGCGGTTTGCGCAGCGGCTGGAGGAGGGGGTGAGGGTCGCTGGGGGTGCAGGAGGCGTGATTTTCCTGATTCTGGCCGTGCGCTACCTGAGCCGGTCTTCAGAGGCAAAGATACCCAGGCTTTGAAGCCCGAACCAGTCGGCAGAAGCGCATTCCCTCACGGTGGAATGGCCGGTAAGTGGGAATGCTCCAGCTTGGATGTGATATGAAAATGAAAATACTGATATCCAGCCAGACATACATGCCGGATGCAAACGGCCAGGCAATCTTCACCACCAACCTGGCGGAAGGCCTGGTAAGGAAGCGGCACGAAGTCGTGGTGCTTGTCCCCTCCGGTTCGCTGAGTGGAGGAAGGGAGGTCCGGAACGGAGTTGACATCGGCTTTGTGCCTGCATTCTCCCTCTCGCCGTGGTATCCCTCCGTGCATATCACGCCAATTCCATCGCTCTCCGTGAACCCTCTTTTCGATGAATTCAGGCCTGATCTTGTGCACATTCAGGATCACTATTTTCTGTCCCGCAGTGTAGTCCATGCGGCCGGAGCTCGAGGGGTGCCAGTAATCGGAACAAATCATTTCTTGCCAGATAACCTTTCCAGGAACTTTCTCATCCCTTCCGCAATTCGCTCGAAGGTTATGCCTATGGTAGAAAGGTTGCTCTGGCGCAACATGCTCTCCCTGTACAACAGGCTTGAACTGATTACAACCCCCACCCCCACGGCTGCTGATATCTTGACGAAGCAGGGGATCGTACCACCTGTGCAGCCAGTATCATGCGGCGTGGACACCTCGCTCTTCCGGCCAGATCCTGGTGTTGACCGGATCGCAGTTCGCAGGAAATACGGCTTGCAGGTTGAGAAGGCGCTTTTCGTCTTCGTAGGCAGGGTGGATTACGAAAAACGGCTTGATGTGCTTCTGCGGGCCCTCGCTTTGCTGGACCGTGATGACGTGCAGCTTGCGATAGCTGGAAGAGGCCTGCATCTGGCAGCCTTGTGGGAGCTTGCGAAATCCCTTGGGTCGGGCGAGCGGGTCAGGTTCCTTGGCTTTGTTCCTGGTGAGGATCTGCCTTCTTTGTTGAACGTTTCGGATGTCTTTGTCATGCCCAGCGAGGCAGAGTTGCAAAGCATCGCAACTTTGGAAGCGATGGCTGTAGGGCTGCCGGTGCTTGCAGCGAGGGCAGGGGCGCTGCCTGAACTTGTTGAGGACGGGGTAAACGGTTACCTCTTCAAGGCCGGAGATGCGGAAGACGCAGTGCGGTGCATAGCACGGCTTTTGGAGGAAAGGGACAGTTGGGAGGAAATGGGGCAAGCCAGCAGGGAGAAAGTGATCCCCCACAACGTGGAAAACACGGTTCAAACTTATGAAGGCCTATATGACGCCCTGGTGGAGGTCCGGGCCCGGGATTACCTGACGCGGTTTGTAAGGCCACAAGATCAGCACTCTGTATAGGAGGAGGGGATATTGGAAACGTTGAATTACGGGTTGTTCAGCTACATCAACCGCTTTGCGGGTGTGAATCCCGTTTTGGACAAGGTGGGCGTAGCCTCAGCCTCGTACATGCCTCTGGTTTTCGTTTTGTGGGCCGCATACCTCTGGTTCACCGGCACGGAGAGAGAACGAAATATCGTTCTGATTGTGGCGTACGCAGCTATCACCGGACTGCTGATCAACTATGCCATCACCAAAATGTATTTTCATCCGCGGCCATTCATGTTACACATGGGGAGGTTGTTGATCCCCCATTCTCAAGAGACCTCATTCCCATCCGATCACGCTACTTTTATGCTCTCTGTAGCTCTTGCGGCTTCCTGCTTTCGTCGGACGAGGGCTGCCGCGGGCGTTCTGTTCGTATTGGGGCTTGTGGGCGGGCTGTCAAGAGTGTTCTGCGGGCTCCATTTTCCCCTGGACATTGCTGGTTCCCTCGGGGTGGCGTTGGTATCTTCTGCCACGATCTGCGTGCTGGGACATATGTTGGGCAAAGTTAACAGGAGAGTGTTAGAAATGTACGATACGATGCTTCGCAGGCTCGGCAGTGGATGAAAGCAGCGAAACTGGTGCTAACGAAGGCGGGGAAAAGGTAACTCCAGGTCAAAGCGGTAAAAATCTGCACTTCCCCAATCTTCTGCGGATCTGATGGGCATGCCGCTGCGAGTCACCGTCAGTCCGCGAAGCCTTAAGCAGGGTGGGGTGGAGGTGAAGCCACGCTCCAGCGGGTAGGCGAGGGTGGTGCCGCCGGAGGGTGCGGCGGAGATGCACGCAAAAAGCGGGTTCTCACGTGAGAACCCGCTTTTTCGCATTGTTGTGATGTTGACTTTTACGCTTCCTGTTGTACCTGCACCTGAGTCCTGGCCTTGTTGAGGGCTGCCATGAGCCTGGATTTGCGCCGTGCAACGTTGTTCTTGTGCAGGATGCCTTTTTTGACAGCCCTGTCCAGGGCCTGGAGGGCGTCGTGGGCAGCCCTCTCGGCCGCTTCCACCCCCTCCGGCCTCGATGTAAGCACGTGTGCGCTTGATGTAAGTGCGCACCGTGGACTTGACGGCCTTGTTTCGCAGTCACCGCTTTTCCGAAGGCTTTATCCTTTTCTTCGCAGACTTGTGATGTGCCAACTGAGGAATTGTCAAAAGGGGGAGATACAACGGGCCGCAAGGTTGCTAACGAACGATCACAATCAACGACTGGACATTGTCGCTGGGATTGCAGGGTATAGCATATCAGGCAATCATTTCGGGTATCGATTGGATGTCAATGTGCACCCCAAGTGTACCACCCATAGCCGGGTGATGTGTGCCACCCATGCTAAACCGGATGTCGTCTGTTGCCGGCGTTGACACTCCGGTTTCGAGGGTTCTGAGGAAGCTGCTTGGAGGAGAACACTTGGTGGAAAGGAGACACCATTACGTACTTTGTCTTCCACGGCCGGTAGGTCCTATGTTTGGACTTGCTATAATCAACCCACAAGATGTAAAATATTATTGTACAAGCCATAAACAAGGCACCGTCGAGCGTTCTGGGTGGCGAAGGGGCCAGTTTTGTCAAGGTTGTCCGATACTGAGATGAATGTGCCTGATTTTTCCTAGACCTGTGGATTTTTCTTGTCGAAATGCAGACCAGGGAGAAGAGCCAATGCGCGTTGTCCCTCCACGCCATATCGTTTGGAGCACCGATAGTGTAGACCTCTCTGACCCGTTCCAGCGCAAGTGGTACATCCGCCAGGTTCTACTGCACGGGTGCGCAGAGGATATTCGTTCACTGGATCTGGAGGAGGTGGCCCGGCTGCTGGACGAACTGAAGCTGCCGCCACACCTGGATCGGTTGTGGCGGGACTTTTTGAGGGAGCGTCCCCATGCTTAAAGGTAAGCACCTGCTGACCCCGATCCAGGAGGCGTTCCTGAGTGTTTTCGTACAGATGCCTGACCAATCACGATTCTACCTGACTGGCGGCACAGCGTTAGCGGAGTTCTACCTGGGGCACCGGCTTTCGTTCGACCTAGACTTCTTTACCAGCGAAGAAGGCCTGATCCTTCCTCTCTCGCACAGCGTGGAGGCAACTGTGGCCTCCCACGGCTTTGAGATATCAGTTGTCCGGCGATTTGCCACTTTCGTAGAGTTCTTGCTGAAGAAAGGGAAGGAAACCCTTCGGGTGGACCTGGCATTGGATTCGCCGTTCCGCTTTGCACCGCCAGATATCTCCGAGTACGGCGTGTTGGTCAATTCCTCGCAGGACTTGAAAGTAGACAAAGTGCTGGCATATTATGGTCGTGTCGAACCCCGCGACGCGGTAGACCTGTACTTTATTTTGAGAGATGCGCCTCTAGACCCATTACTGGCAACGGCAAAGCGGAAAGACCCTGGGTTTGACCTGTACTGGTTTGCTGTAGCTCTGGACGAAGCGTCAGATTTTCCCGACGTGTTGGAGCAATGGCCAGTGAAGATGCTAGTGTCTTTCGATCCGGTGCATTTGAAACGCATCTTTCGTGAAATGGCTCTGGACTTGATGTCCAGAGTGACGAGATGATCGTACGGGTCGCCGAACATCGAGCTGTGAAGATTTCCGCACTCGCTCTATCGCTTTCTTTCGCTCTTACGCGCGCGGGCAGGCTCACAGCGGCGGCGATGCGGATATCCTGGTGGAATTCGACAGCCCTGTGGCCCTGTTCAGGTTCGCTCGTTTGAGTCTCTACCTCCCTGCAGCAGCAGACTCTTTCTCCTCCCCATATCCGAAAATCTTCCTGTGTGCCTCCTTCAGCCGTTTCGTGCTCACCTTCGCGTAAATTCGTGTAGTCGTGGGGGAAGCGTGGCCCAACAAATCCTGCACTACGGCCAGGTCGCCCGTGGCTTCCAAAGCTTTCGTCGCAAAAGAATGCCGCAGAGAGTGCGGCGTCACTGGCTCCGAAACGCCAGCCATGCGCCGGTAACGCT
>WFSD01000393.1 GCA_015486235.1 Anaerolineae bacterium | reverse complement strand
GAATAACGATTCGAACTTTACGCCTCAGCCCTCCCAAGTCTTCGTCAGGGGCACACCAAGTGGTACGAATTTTTCACCACACCGCCATGGGAGCAGGTCTTTTTGCCCATCCTCATCACCGCCCAACTTTGCTGTCAAAGCTGAGAAAATTTAAGACTAAAGGTCAGACCCCCTGGGCACTCTTTCGCCGGTATCCGAACACTAACCGCAAGCAGATCGTGGCGTTAGCGGGGCTTGATCCCATTAAATATCACTCTGGTAGCTCGGTGCACAGGAAGCCACGGGTCAGCAAGCAGGGGAGCCGTGAAATACGCAAGCGCCTGTACGAAGCCACGTTGTCAGCGGCGCGGTTCAATCCCGTGGTGAAGGAGACCTATCGCCGGCTGAAGGAGAGGGGTAAACCGGAGAAGGTGGCACGGATTGCCGCAGCTTGGCCTATGGAGTAGTGAAACTTGCTCCACAGGCCAGGGAAGCTGCTTCTCATTGCCTATGCAATCTACAAAAGCGGTAACCGTACCAATCAACAAGGAGAGTTGACTTTCGATACAATATCTCGTTAGCCCTAACAATATAGTACTCCCGGAATGATGCCCCAGTTGAGCGACGTGTTCAATTCCTTCCAGAAGCTCGCCGTCTGAGGCGCTTGAAGAAGCAAGGGCTCCCAGCAATCCGAGAATCGGCTCTCCAAATGAGCGCTCACAGGCAGAAAGAAGCATCTGGGCGGAGGGAAGCGGGGTGAGGGAGCGGGCGGTTTCCTCGATGTCGGCGCGGAGGCGGGTCAGGGCTTCTTTTGTCTGATCGTCCGTGTGCTCGAAGAGGGACATTCCGGCGATGATCCCGACGAGAACGTCGTCGCCGGAAGGGGTGGAGCTGGCACCGAGACCGATGAGATCGAAGAGGGTTCCGGGATCGTTCGATTTATGCCAGCGCTCAAGGATCGCGTCGATCTGGGGCTGGAACGGATCAGGTGAGCGAGTCTTCTGCATTTCTTTGACAAATTGAGCGACAAGCGGAAAGTTGCGCTGGGCGATCACGGCCGCCTCCGCGGAGATTCGCGGAAGGGAGAGAGCCTCGATTCGGGCAGCGGAGAGGAGGATGCGTGTGCTCCCGAGCGAGATCTCCCCGCCTTCAGCGACCGCTGGGGTCCCTTCCCGAAAGGAGACCGGCTCACCAGAGTTCTCGATCGTCCACGGATGGAGCGAGACAGTCTGTGTCTGGACCGGGACGAACGCCTCACCGTCCTCGAACACGATGTTAATCCCGGCGGAGATCCTCGCTAAGCCAGCGGCGTTGACGGATGCCGAGTTCGCCCTGATCAAGCTCCACCCGGAACAGGCATACGACATTCTTAAGGGAATCGACTTTCCCTGGCCGGTGGCGGATATTGTCCTGCAGCACCACGAGCGGCTCGACGGTTCGGGGTATCCGAACGGGTTGAAGGGGGGAGAGATCATGCTCGAGGCGCGGATAATCGCTGTAGCTGATGTGGTTGAGGCGATGGCTTCCCACCGCCCGTACCGCCCGGCGAAGGGGATTAATGCGGCCATGAGCGAGATTGCCAGAAACAAAGGGAAGCTCTACGATCCGGAAGTTGTCGATGCGTGCCTCGCCGTGTTTGCGCAGGGATTCACGTTCTCCTGAACCTCGTTGGCTATTCGCGATCGGGCCCTTTCCTCTGGGACACGACGGAATTCAGCACGGCAGTGGTGGTAAGGCGTTCACAATGCTGTTTCCATTCGTGCTGTTGGTAGTAGACCCCTTTTGTCACAAAATGGTCGGTAAACCGGTACAAGATTCCCTCTGCATGTTTGCGGTCTTTGCTATATATGCACTAGGGTGATAAAATTGTGAGAACCTCTACAGAACTGATAGGATCAGCATGTTTATCTCTTCCACCAACAGCGTAGATCTTATTACCAATCATTGCTGCTCCGAACTGCTGCCTTCCAACGTTCATATCTGGTCCCTTGAACCAAGTGTGGGTAGCAGGATGATATATTTCCGTGTCAGTATACGATTGGAAAATAGACCCGGGGCTCCCCCCTATTAAGAAGATATAGCCATGGTATGAAACTGCAGCGGCCGCACTACCGTGTCCACTGGGCGGGCATGGTATTGTTGTCCAAGAATCAGCTACTGGATCATATTTGAAACATCGAGGACCAGGAGAGATGTTGCTCTGACAGAAGACATAAATTTCCCCATTGAGCATAGCAGACGTGGGGTTCTGAATTCCATATGGAAGATCGGCTCCACGGGACCAAGTCATAGTTGTTGTGTCAAGTATATACAGGGTCTTGAGTTCCGAATCCCCATGTGCTGGATCACCATATCCCGCAATCAGATATACCTTGGTGCCAATACTTTCCGCTGTAGACCAATAAAGCCCTTGTGGCACAGGAGGTCCGGCACTCCATGTGTCGGTACTAATGTCATAAATCTGCGTAGTATCGCGCCATCCGTATGACCCAAAGCAGTAAATGCGGTTCCCTACAACAGCAGCAGCTACGCCCTCCTGAGCCTTAGGCATAGCAGCACCTCGCTTCCATGAAGAACCATCGAATATCTCAAGGACCTTGCCGCCATTCCATCCCCCAATTGCGTAAAGCCGCCCTCCTTGTTGGACGACAGCTAGCCCCCACCTTCCAACTTCTAGGCTCGGGGCAAACTTCCAGTTTGTAGTTGCTGGTGGAGTTGGTGCCGGACTTACTGGTGGGGATGCTGGCGGTGGGCAAGTGCCACAAAAGAAACATCCCCCCAACACAGAAACACTACCTATCAGAACAACAAAAAGCAGAATCCTTTTCATTCATAACCTCCTAACAAAATAATTATAGTATATGTCAACGCCGGTTTGGTTTTGACCCACCTCCGCCGGTTTGGAATTGACCCCCCTGCTGTGTTTTGTCCCTGGGTTGATCGACCGTTGTGGGAATGTCAGGCAAACCACGTCCAAACAACCCTGCCTTCTTCTTCTCTCTCAGGCGG
>WFSD01000392.1 GCA_015486235.1 Anaerolineae bacterium | reverse complement strand
TTTGGAGATCGCTGCTGTAAGTAATGGCGTACGGTATGCTGCCATCCGGGCTAGCCGGGCGTACTGTCTGACCGCTCAGGACAGTGTTGGTGTTCCCGTCTATGGTGGTTATATTCTGCGTATCGCGGTTGGTTACATAGATTCTGTTCAGGTCCTCATTGACGGTGATGCCCCAGGTGCCGGCACCGCCGCTCGCTATGGTTGTCTCCAGGCTGTCCGTATTCCCGTCGATCACCGCCACCTTGTTGTCGCCGTGGAGCGTGGCGTACACCTTGTTAGTTACCGTATTTACAGCTACCCAACATGCCCCAGTGCCGACATAATGATGGGTTCTCACAGCGTTGTTACTCCCATCGATGGCCCACACACCTCCATTGTTGAAGGTAGCGACATAAATTTTGTTGGTAACAGGGTTAACAGCTATGCCCATCGGCCCCCCATACACGTGTATGGTAGCAATGGTAGAATATGTGGTTCCGTCCAGCACATAAACCAGGTCATTGTCCCTGCTGGTGATGTAAAGGCGGTTGGTGACTGGATTGTAGGCCACAGCTTTCGGATGCAACAGCCCCTCTACAGGGACTTGGATCGGACCGGGAGCGGGAGTCGGCGTGGGCGTTACCTCCGGCACCAATACTATCGGGATGTAGATATAGTGCCCCTGAGTCCCGGTCACCACGTTTATGTCGTAGGTACCGCAGTGCCCAGAGGTCTGATCGTAGTCCCTGACCATGATGTAATAAGTCCCATCGGCAGGGGCAGTCCATATGATCTGTGAGCTGTAGTCGGTGGCGTTGGGATTGTCGTCGTTTTCGGCTCTCAGCGTGTTACCATCTCCGGGGCCGTACAGGAACAGAACTGTATCCGTGGGCCCGGTCAGATTGAAAGTGGTGATTGTGTAGACATTGCCCGACTGAGCATCGAACTTCATCCAATCCTGGTCCCCTGCTACGTCAATGCTATGTGTCTGTGCGGTGCCATCGGTGGGTATCGGATTTGCATCCTCCCAACGGTCGTCATCCTCGTAGACATCGGGGCAGGCACCCTCGATTGGAGATTTCAGCACAGAGATAGTGTATTCCGTGTCGCATCCGTAGCTGGTGGGATCGGTCGGATCCTGAGGTGCCATTTCGATGTAGATGTAGCCGCGCTCCACGATGTGGGCATCGGTATTCCCATCGCCACTATAGAGCATTTGGTCGTCGCCGGTACCGATCACCCCATCCGGCCCTGCCCACGTCACGGTTATCACCACATGAACGTTGCTCCCGATATTGGTCGGGACGATGTGGAAATTCTCCCCCGGCCACGCATCGAACTTCACCCAGTCCACGGAATCGGTGTTGTGGAACGTGTGGTGCTGTGCCGCTCCGTCGGTGCCAATCACATTCGCCTGCTGCCACGTGTCGTCGACTTCGTACGCATCCGGCGACTCGATGCAGATCGTGCTCGTGGGTGTTGGCGCAGGCGTGCTCGTCGCCGTCGGCGTAGGCGTGTGTGTTGCCGTTGGCATGGGCGTGCCTGTCACCATCGGAGTAGGCGTGCCCGTCGCCGTCGGAGTAGGCGTGCTCGTAGCAGTGCCGGTGGGCGTAGGAGTGCCTGTCTCCGTCGGGGTATTCGTCGGCGTGGGTGTGTTCGTTGGCATGAGTGTGCCTGTGGGAGTGGGGGTGGGCTCGTAAATGGCCACATCCGCGTAGTCGGTATCATCAGGAGGCGTTCGCCCGTTCTCGTCCGTCGCTCCGGAGACCAGCGCCGTGTTCCGCGCCGGGTTTGCCGCCGCTATCGGGGCAAAGTCCACAGTTATCGTGAACGCATCCCCCGGCGCCAGCTCTACACCGAATCCGTGAGTCCCAGACGTAAGATCGTTCCACACCAGCGTGCCTGTGGCTTCGTCCACAGAGTCTGGAGCGGGGCTGGCGCTCTGGTAATCCAGGGCGGAGAAGTCATAGGTATCCGTGAACGGGATCGTGACCAGGGTCGTCGGGCCGGTATTGGTTATCACAATCTGGTACCGGACCAGCGGATCGTCGCCGATGACCGCAGTGCCATCCGAAGGGAGGAGCAGCGACTTCTCGACTTCCAGCTTCGGGCATGGGCAGTCGAGAGTGAATCCGTTGGCGATCCAGCTGAATCCGCCACCGTTGTTGTCTTTGGACTCGATCTGGAACTCAGCCATCGAGGCCCCGGCTGGCACGGTAACGGTCGTCTCGTAGGTGTCCCATGATGCTCCATCGTAGTTGTGGAGCGGGTTGTCGGCTATCACCGTAGCCCACGTCTCGCTCACCAGGTTCGTGTGGCTGATAGTCCCCGTGGAGTACCAGATAGCGTTGCCCAGTATATCGTTGTTGACGTCGTCCGGATCCCTGAGCCCGGCGACAACGAAAGTGACTTTGGCAGTGCGATCCACCGATACCGGATCGAAAGTGTACCTGACGACCCCCGAATCCGGGCCCCGAGGGGGAGCCCAGCCGTGGTATGCTATGTCATCCCCGCTGGAGATGCTCACTTCCCGCAGAGGTTCCGTCGGCAGGCTGTATACCACCACCAGGCTGGCACCGTTGTACGCGTACACCGAGCTGTTGTCCATATCGCCAATGGAGTAAGTGTGGGAACCGGTGACGATGAGCGATGTCACGTCCGCCTGATACGCGAAAGACCACTCGTTGGTGTCCCAGAAAGCGGGGTTGCTCAACACAGTGCCAGTGACGGAAGTACCATCCAGCGTTAGCGTGTCATCCCCGTTGCTCGAGTAAGGGCCTGTTATTTCCCAGAACAGGTATGCCTTCTCCACCGTGGCTCCGGATGGCACGTTCAATGTGATGTGCCCTGGTTGTCCTTCGGACCACGGCTGGATCAGCCCGGTGCCAGCGCTGATCATGTTGCGTCCTGTCGCGCTGCAGTTCTCGCACGAAGCGTTGTATCGAAGCTGTAATGGGGTATCCTCTCCACCCGCCAGGATCACAGGCATTCCCATCAGGATTGTCCCGGCGAGGGCCAGCACCATGGCCAGGGCTATGCTCTTCCACAGATTTGCGAATTTATGCATCTTCCGAACCTCCTCGCGTTGCGTTTCTACTTTCCGGACTTCCGATTTCCGATTGATGGCAGGAACAGGCGAAATGACCTCTGGGGGATGGTGACGCTCGTCGGCCCCAACACGTCGCCTGCCGGGTACGTCACCAGCCTGTACCAGTAGGTGCGACCTGGGCTCACATTTTTGTCGACATATTTGTAGTTTGCGCCCGTTCCTCCCACGGCCTCGCTTGGAACCCTGGACAATTCCACCCATGGGCCTTTGGGCTTTTCCCCCCTCGTGACAATGAACTGACTGACATTCCTTTCTCGAAGGGTCTCCCATCGCAATGCAACAGTCTTTCCACGGACCTCAGCGGTGAAAGCCGCCAGCTCGACCCCCGTGGAGGAAAGGTACCCGAATTCGGCGGTTTTGGACTCGCCCTGCCCCACCGCTATGTCTTGTGTCTCAGGGGTCGTTGGGATGTATCCATCGTAATCTCCTGCGGTCACAGTGTAGGTTCCTGCGGCGAGATGGGTGGTGGTGAAGCGCCCTGTAGAATCCGTTGTGCCTTGTGCAATGGTGATTCCGGAGTGATTCAGGATGGACACATCTACCCCGCCCAAGTTTTCCTCACCTGACGAAGGCTGACCATCGCCATTGCTGTCTTTGAAAGTGTGGGCTACTACGGTGCTGTTGCCGAGGGATATCTGGCTTGCTGCTTCCGACTGATTGTTGTCCGGGTTCGCGTCCAGGCTGGTTGTGGTGATGACCGCCGTGTTGGTTATCCAATCCTCGTCGTGCAGTCCCGAGGTGAGAACTCCGGTGATGGTGATGACCCCACCGGCGCCCGGCACCAGGTTCGTCACCCGCCACGAATAGGTGATCCCCGCTGTCCTGGTCATGGTTGCCCCGCTCCAGGTCACGGAAGGGGCCAGCACTTCCAACGGGACAAGGTCGGTAATGGTTACGGTATACGCGGCGGCATCGCCGGCGTTGCTGTAGACCAGTGTGTAAGTGATCCCATTCCCGGGCGACGGATAGGCAGGTATCGCACTTTTCTCTATCACCAGGTCCGGTTTGGCGATCCGCACGCGCAGGGCCGGGTCGCCAAAAAGCATGTAGGTATCCAACAAATCCAGGTAACTGGTGCTGTGGTCGTACAGATTCTGCTTGCCCGCGATGGTGGCATCGCCAACGGTCTCCACCCCACGGTTGAATACAGCGTCGTAGAACCCATCCTGGAGCATGCTATGGCCGTGGGCTATCCCCAGGCCTGTGGGGGACCAGCTGGCGACGGCTCCGGCGTTGGGCAGCCGCACCATGCTCTCTCCCATGGACGGGTGGCCGGTGCCGGGGATGACGAAATATCCCTCCAGGCAGGTCATGGGGAGGACGATAGGATAGCGTCCCTGGTTGTGGAGGGAGTTCAGATCATTCAGAACCCACATCTCGCTCCCCCACAGACTGTAGCTCCCGTGACCGCTGTAGTTGACGATGGCGGTTCCGGCGTTTATCGCCTCCGTGATAGCATGCTGGACTTTCCCGTATGTGTCGTACTGGGGGTCGGAGAGATAATAGATTTGCTGCACCTGATAGTCCGGAGGAATATAGTTGAGCGCCCTGTTCGTCAGTTCGGGATGGTTCCCCGCCGCGTCGGGGTCGTCGGCTACCAGGGTAACGCGGGCGTCCCACGTACCCGTGATGGTTCCGGTCTCGTAAGCTATGGTTTTCTCCACCATTGCCTGGGCATCCTGAGGGGTGTCCGCCGGGAGCCTTCCGATGGCCATCTTCGGCATCGTCGGTCCCGTCGGAGGAGGAGCGCCGTCGCCGGTGAAGTTCACGTAGTAGTTGTCGCTGGCCGTCTCGCCCATGAATGGATCCACAAATGCCATGTACGGAGGGATGTAGTTTGGGGTTCCGTTGCCGGTATAATCCTTGAAGTCGTAAGTACCGTCGCCGACCAGGAGAACGTAGTGAGGCGCCGGAGCCTGCCAGTGGTAGTAGGCATACTGGAGGAACTCCCGGATCGCCAGGGGGGATATCTCACCATCGTTGAACTCGTCGTAGATGTCCTGTACATCCACTTTCACCACGCGCATCCCCTGGGACGAGCGCAAGGCGAGCAAAGGATCCACCTGATCCCAAAAATCCCTGTGAGTGATTAGAATGTAGTCCGCCCCGTGGTTGGGGGTGTGCCAGTCCGATGGCGTGTCCCGCACGATGGCGTCCGGCGTCAGGAACCGATCTGGCGTGACCGCCAGGTAAAGCTCCCTTCCGCCGACGGTGTCCTGGAACGAAGCAGTGTAGGTGCTCCCATCCGGCGTCGTCTGCACACCCCCAAATGCTGCAGGTGAGACCGGATCGGTGACGTCGAAAATGGAGACCGGCACAGTGAGGAAGCCGGTTATTTCGTATTTCCACGTGCCGGTGCCGGGTGATGCAAACCAGAGCTGGTCGTTCTCGGCTACGAATGGATGCCTGTATTCGACCCCGAACCAATCCATGTAGCCCCGCTCTTCGCTGGAAGCTCCTGTGTCCGCAGGGGCTTCCATTCGCATGGAGTTGCTGCCATTCGTCAGCAATGTGCCCGTGAATGGGATGTCGGTCTCCAGGATGCTACGCCCGTCCCAGTATCGCTCGCCCACGTAGGTGCCATTCATATAGAATTTCAGATGGTGGTCCGGGTTCACGGGATCGGACGAGTCCCCGATGATGCGAACGTGGAGCGTGGCCGAGTAATTTTCGGAAGTGTCGGGGGTCAAGGAAAAATTGTAGGTCCTGTTCCTGGAAAAGGAATAACGGGTCGAGTAATAATTCCAGAACCAATGATCGGCGCCCCGTTGCCAGGGGATCGCCGACTGGTAGATATGGTTTTCCTCCACGTGCCTGGTGGTGGTGAAAAACTGCGGGACGGTAGCGGTGCCTGGGGAGCCGTCTTTCACGTTCATCCTCCGCCCATTCCCGCCCCCGTAGGCCAGCCAGTAGACGTTCGTGCAGGTGTAGGGGCTGGACAGCATATGCCCGTAGAACAAGAGGAAATCCCCTTGGTCGAAGCTACCGTCCTGCTCTCCGAACACCTGGATTGCCGTCTCCTGGCCGTTGTCGTACATTTTCAGCTCGCGGGGGTCCAGCGTATCGACCGGAAGGCCGGCAGCTCTCAGATCGTCGTACGAGAGCTTGTAGATACCGTCCTGGCTCACCATGACCTTGTACATTGGGCTGTCCGCAGGCCTGGCGCGCACTACTCCAAACTGGGAGCCTTGCATCCACAGGAACAGCAGGAAAAGAGCAGACCCAACGGCGATGGAACCTTTCAGCAGTTTACTTTTCATAATACATCGGTCTCCATGAGTGTGTAACCCGATTTATGTCGTATCCATGCCGTGCTGGCAGGAGCCCGTGTGGATGCGGAGTGTATCTGGACTTGTTCCGCACCCATATCTCCGCAACGAGCTTCAGGACGGTGGTCGAGAATGCATGCTATGAATTGTAAAAATCTCCCTGCTGCGGCTTCTGCAGGGCAACGGAGGCCAGCCTGGCAAAACGTAACCCATGATTTCGGCCGTCGGGCAAGAAGAAGTTTCTCCCCCGGACCGATCGATGTTCTGTAGAACAAGCCGTAAACCTGCTTTGCGAATGTCGCCCTACACTTAAACTATTGCCCTTTGTGCAAGAATCTCATTGGTATTGGACTTTTGACAATCGGGCTGCCCTGCCAGGATGAGCTTTTCGCCTTGAAGGCAGAAAAGAAGGGGTGGTACATCTTGTGGTCGGGCTTCGCCCAATTACAAGATGTATCCTTTCTTCCCAGTCATGCGCCAGGCGTGAAGCCCCAGAAAGCTCCTTTCCCGCTTTGTCAAAAGTCCAAATCGGTAAAATAACTATACTTTATGAAGCACCTCGGGGCAAATTTCCCATCTGCACCGTCCGGGGAATGCCTCTACGCCACCGTGAGTCAGGCTGAAAGCGATTGGCGTCTTGGTTCAGAGCGCACTATAACATAATGAAGACGAATATCTACGTCAAAAGTAACCCATCCTCAGGGAAATGCATCAAATTCTCGGCAATCTTGCCTAAGCCAGAAGTCATAGAGGCCCCGATCGGACGGTCTTTGCCCAATACCGCCCCTGCGATGTATAATGTGTCCCACTATGGAGAACGAGAAATCCTGGAAGACCATTGTCGTGATCCCAACGTACAACGAGGCTGACAACCTGCCGTTGATTGTCGCCTCGGTATTGTCCCTTGGTGTGCCGAATCTGAGTATCCTGGTAGTGGATGACGAGTCCCCCGACGGGACGGGGGAGGTGGCGGACAAGCTGGCAGCGCGCAATCCCGGTTTGGTCCAGGTGATCCGCCGGAGCGGCCCAAGGGGACTGGGCAGGGCGTACATAGCCGGGTTCAAACGTGCTTTGTACCTGGGCGCCGACAGGATCATCCAGATGGACGCCGACTTCTCCCACTCGCCTGACTGCATCCCGGAGATGCTGGAAAAGAGCAACGAGTACGATGTGGTCGTGGGCTCCCGGTATGTGCCTGGCGGGAAGCTGGATGAGAATTGGGGCATAGGCAGGTACTTTCTGAGCTGGTGGGCAAACGCAGTTTACGCGAAACTCGTCCTCGGCTTGCGGGTTCGCGACGCCACCGCTGGCTTCAAATGCTGGCGGAGGGAGGTGCTGGAAGCGATAGACCTGGATTCCATCCGTTCCAACGGATACGTTTTCCAGGTAGAGATGGCCTATGTCACAGAGAAACTGGGCTTTCGGGTACTGGAAATACCCATCTATTTCGAGGACAGGCGCAAGGGACAGTCGAAAATGTCGGTTCCGGTGAAGCTGGAAGCTGCCTGGCGCGTCTGGGAAATAAAGTGGCGGCATCGAAACGTCCGGCCTCTGAGACGATAACAAAGCCTTAGGGGGCAAAAGGCCTGTCTCACCTGAATGTCCTGTGTGCCAGATACCGAAGAACGCGCCACGCCAGCCCCGGTTTCTTGATCACCACCCACGGCGACACCACCCCAAGATTGATCCCTGTAACAGTCCTGGCAAGCTCCGGATTCCGCGCGGAGCGCAGGATCAGGGAATCCAGTACGCTGGGTACCATGGCCCTATCCCGCAAGATCCTCATACCGCGGAAATACCCTTCGAACCGTCGACGAAGCCTGAGGTCGTACTCTTTCAACGAATGGGCATCTGTTTCCCCTCGTTCCAGTGCCGAGAGCACAACCGGGGCAGCGATCTCCGCGCTCTCCAGCGCCAGGTCTATCCCCTCGCCGCTTATCGGATTCACCAACCCAACGCTCTCCCCCAGGAGGATATAGCCATCGCCGTGGGCATCGTACAGAGGATAATCTGTGCGCAGAGGGTACCCTTTGATCCTGCCATCCAATCGCGCACTGCGAAACCTGTCCGCCGCGGGGCCGGAGCGCACGAACTCCTCCAGCATTTGCCGCGGCGATTTCCGCTGTCCCTTCGGGAACATTCCCATGCCCACGTTTGCCTTGCCGTCGCCCAGGGGGAAGACCCATGCATAGCCGGGAAGCATATCACCCTCGAAATAGAACTCCAGGGAGCCCTCCAGGCTGGTCACGGAGGAGTAGTACCCACGTGCTGCCAGGATGACCGGGGGCATTCTCCGGAGCAGCCCCAGGCGTTTGAGCAAGGAGATGCTGGCACCAGTGGCTATCGCTGTCAGCGGTGCGCGGATTTCCTCCCGCCGCCCGTCACGTCTGACGGCCACTCCGACGACGCGCCTTCCCTCCATCGTCAGGTCTGTCACCCCCGCCCCGGGCCAGAACGACGCACCCGCAGAAACCGCCTGCTCGACCAGGAACTCATCCAGTTTGTAGCGGGGCACGATCAGGCCGAAAGGGGGAAGGCCAGAGTCTATCTCGCTGAACTCCATCCGCCAGACGTGACCGGAAGGAGATCGAAGGTGAGCGCCGGTCACCCGTTGGGGAGCGATGGATTCTACCGCTTCCAACAGGCCAAACCTCTTGAGCACCGCCACGGCGCGGGGCGTAAGCCCACCGCCGCACGTTTTGTCGCGCGGGAATCGAGCTTTGTCCAGCAAGAGGACACTTGCACCGGCACGCGCCATCAACAATGCCAGAGCTGACCCTGCCGGGCCTGCCCCTACGACTACGATGTCCGGTGTGGCCGTGTGTGCCATCCGCAACCTCGCCGAAATCAGATCCCCACACCCAGAAGCAAAGCTGTCTGGTAAACCAGTATCCCGGTACCAAATGCCAGCAACGAGAGGAAAACGATATCGAACAGGAGCCAGAGCTTGTTCTCGAGTTCCTGGTACATGGCCGCGACAGTGGCTACGCATGGGATAAAAAGCATCTGGGTTACCAGAAACGCCAGGGCCCCCGCCGGGGCCAGGGTGTGAGCTAAAACCTGGGCCAGGCTACCTTCACCACCGGCTCCGTAGAGCACCCCCATGGTGGCAATGGAATTTTCTTTCGCTATGAAGCTCGCGAAGAGTGCTACCAGCATTTTCCAATCCAGGCCCATGAGATGCCCAAGCGGAGCCATGAAATGTCCAAGGACCGCCAGGTAACTTTTCTCGATTTCGCCGGATGGGAAGTAGGAGAGCGCCCAGATCAGTATGGCGGCCAGGAAGATGATGGTACCTGCCTGTTTCACGAAGATCATGAGCCGCTGCCATGCTCGCAACGCCAGAGATTGCCAGTCCGGCGTATGGTACAGCGGCAGTTCCATGATGAAAGCCGTCCGGTGTCCTTTGAAGACGATCTTGTTGATCAGATAGCCGCTTATCGCTAGAGCTATCAGGTTCACCCCGACCAGCCCCCACGTAACGAAAGGCGCCGCAGATCCGAAGAAGATGATGGTCATGAAGTTGAGCACTACCATCCTGGCGCTGCATGGAACCAGAGGTACCAGGAGGAGTGTCAACAACCTCGCACGGCGCGACTCGATGATCCGTGTTCCCATCACCGCCGGAACGTTGCACCCAAATCCAAGGAAAAGGGGCATAAAAGACTTCCCGTGAAGTCCCAGCCTGTGCATGAACCTATCCACGGCAAAAGCACCCCTGGCCATGTAGCCCACATCCTCCAGAACGCCCATGGCAAAGAAGAAAATAAAGAGGATGGGGGCAAAAGTGATCACCAGGCCAGCGCCTCCGATCACACCGTCCACCAGGAGGTTGAGAAGCCACGGAGGAAGCGCGGTGCCGTGAGTGGCCAGCCAGGCGGACGGAACCTGCACCAGATACTGGTCCAGCAGGTCCTGGAGAGGAGCGCCGAGAGTGTAGGTTACCCAGAAAATGACCCCCATCACCAGGAGCAGGATTACGGGGCCAAGGATAGGGTGGGTTGCGTATTTGTCCAACTGCCTTGTCGTGGACATCTGCCCGTGGATTGGCCTGATGACCGCGGCCCTGACCATCCGATTGACCCATTCATAACGGCAGCTGGCGATTTTCAGGCTCATGTCCTCGTGGGCTATGAGGGACTCGTTCGTCCTCCGCCAGAGGTCTGGGGGCATGTGCTTTTCCAGGTGGCGCAAAAATACCCGATCCCCTTCCAGGATTTTCAGGGCGGCCCAATCTCGAGGGTATTCCGGCGGGAGATACTCGCCAGCATAATCGAGGAATTCCTCGATCACTGCCTGGGTCTCCGGCGTCATCTCCGGCTTGTTGGGGGATTTCGGTGGGGAATCCAAGACATTCTGGATGGCAACCGAGAGATCGTTCGTCCCCTCCTTCCGACGGGCAACCATCGGGACGACAGGGATACGAAGGGCTGCCTGGAGCACCTCCGGTTCTATGGTAATTCTCTCCTCCTGAGCCACATCCATCATGTTGAGCGCCAGGATGACAGAACCGGAAAGCTGGAGCAGCTCACCTACCAGGTAAAGGCCGCGCTCCAGGGCAGCGGCATTGGTTACCGCAACTATGACATCGGGCTTTCCCCGGACGATATAGTCTCGGGCAATCTCTTCCTCAGGGGAGTTGGCTGTCAGGCTGTAAGTGCCAGGTAGATCCACGATCTCCGCGACGCGCCCATCTGGCAGATTCATGTACCCGATTTTCTGCTCTACGGTCTTGCCGGGCCAGTTTCCCACATGCTGGTCAAGCCCGGTAAGAGCGTTGAACACCGTGCTCTTGCCGACGTTGGGTTGGCCCGACAGAGCGATGGTGACGTCTTTTGTACCGCCGGACATCACTCCTCCGTGAGCGTAGCGAGCACCCGTCCAGCCTCGTTTCTACCTAGAGCAATCTCCACACCTCGAACATTAACTATGACCGGGCCGCTTCCATAGTTGGCTTCCATTTCCACCTCGCTTCCCGGCGTAAAGCCCAATGTCGCAAGACGGTTGACGAACCCCCGACCACCGTTGATTTCTCTGACAATGGCCCTCTGGCCTGTGAGAAGTTGAGCGAGGGATATCTCGTCTTTTGCTGTTATCGTCAATGTGTTGGTCCGTGGGGAACCCCATCTTGGGCCAAATCCCATGTTTCATCCTCCGCTTGGACTACTTTGCCTACTTCGTAGTGCGCCATTATAGGCCTATTCGAAAGTTATGTCAAACCGGAAAGCTTTTTTGGGGTTTCGAAGCAAATCGGAAGCCCGAAGTCGTTTCAGAAGCTTTCTCGGCGCTTCTGAAGCGATCCGCTACTTGCCGTTGGGGTTGATGTAGAGCGACAACGGTTCTGGGGATTCCTGGGCCCGATGGGCCCCCAGGAATTACTTCGTTTTCCTTTTTTGGGACTCTTGACAAAGCGGAAACGGAGCCTCCTGGGGCTTCACGCTTGGTAGATGACTGAGAAAAAACGGATACATCTTGTGGTCGGGCTTCGCCCGACCACAAGATGTACCATCCCTTCTTCTCTGCCTTCAAGGCGAAAAGCTCAGCCTGGCAGGGCAGCCCGATTGTCAAAAGTCCGGTTTTTGGGATTTCGAACCAAATCGGAATGCCAAAGCCATTGGTAGCGCTCCAAACCGGTGTGATGGCACGGCCTTTGGCCCTCACCCACCCCAATCCCTCCCTCTCCCCCACCAACTCCAGGGAAGGAGGGCTGAAAAAGGACATTTTCCCCCAGATCACGCTGCCCAATCTTGCTTTCAGCAGGGCACTGGGGTTATAATTGGATGGTAAGAGGTCTAACCAGTTGATCGAGAAGTCAAAGGGGAGCGCGTGGAAAGATTACCAAGGCTAATCAAACCTGCTTTGTACGTCGAGGAAACGCTCGTGAAAGGCTTCCTGAACGGCACCTATCCGCCGGGGACGGTCTTGCCGTCCGAGAGGGATCTCGCCGTAATGCTCGGTGTCACGAGGCCGACATTGCGGGAGGCGCTGCAACGTCTTGCCCGCGATGGCTGGATCACCATCCACCACGGGAAGCAGACACAGGTCAATGATTTTTGGCGATGCGGCGGCTTGCGAGTTCTGAGCTCCATTGTACGCTACGGGGAGTCACTGCCGCCGGATTTCGTACGCCAGCTTCTCGAAGTGCGTGAAGTCCTTGCCCCGGCTTACACCAGGGCTGCCGTAGAGCGGGAACCGGGGCAAGTGGAATCTCTCCTCGCGGACTACGCAGGCCTGCCGGACACGCCGGAGGCTTTTGCCTCTTTCGATTGGAAGGTGCAGCACCGCCTGACCGAACTTTCCGGCAATCCCATCTACTCGCTGATACTGAACGGCTTTGCGGATTTCTACGAACGGATAGCGCGGATATATTTCGATCCTGTGGAGGCGAGAGATGCTTCACGCGCTTACTACGCGGCGCTCTTGAAAGCAACCACGGAGCGGGATTGGAGAGCAGCAGAAGAGACCACGAGGAAAACCATGCGCCTGAGTGTCGAACTCTGGAAGAAAGTGTCATCCGGCAAGGGGAAGGAGGGATCGGAATGAGGCGCTGGAACGGATGGGGGGACGATTCCGTCGGTTACGAACTGCCGCCGAAAGCATCGGAGTTCCTCAAGGCCGTCCTGGGGCCGGGAGAGCACAGAAAGGACGCTGCGCTGGAAGAAGTCGTGGCAATGGTCCCGGGGTCCAGGCTGCCGGACTCGGCGTTCGTGGTGAAAGATCCGGAGTCACGTCTGCGCCATGCGCGGGGTCAGAGTATGCCAGACTGGATAGCGCTGCGCAGCGGGCGTATTGGCGTGTTCCCCGACGGAGTAGCTTATCCGATGGACGAGAAGGACGTCCACACAATCCTGAGATACGTCCGCCAGGTGAGAGCGATTGTGATTCCTTATGGTGGCGGCACGAGCGTCGTGGGACACGTGAACCCTCCTGCCGACGGCAGGCCGGCACTCACGGTGGATATGGGGCGGATGAACCGCATGATCAGGCTGGACAGCACGAGCCATCTTGCCACATTTGGTGCCGGGGTGGCAGGCCCCGACCTGGAAGCCATCCTGCGGGCGCAAGGGTTCACCCTCGGACATTTCCCCCAGTCTTTCGAATACTCCACGCTCGGCGGGTGGATAACGACTCGCTCCAGTGGGCAACAATCCCTGGGCTACGGCAGCATCGACCAGCTTTTCGCTGGGGGGAAGCTGGTGTCGCCGAAAGGGGCCTTCGAGATGCCGCCGTTCCCCGATTCTTCCGCCGGGCCGGATTTACGCCACGTCGTGCTGGGCTCCGAGGGGAGGCTCGGCATCCTGACGGAAGCCACGGTCAGGATATCCAGGCTCCCCGAGCGTGAAGATGCATTGGCGATTTTCTTTCCCGATTTTGCCAACGGAATGGATGCAGCGCGGGAGATGCTTCAGTCAGAGTTGCCGCTTTCCATGCTCAGGCTGAGCTCGGCGGAGGAGACGAAGACCACCCTGATCATGGCGGGCCACGAAAAGCTGATCGGCACCCTGGAGCGGCTGCTAAACCTCCGGAAGCTTGGAGAGGAAAAGTGCCTCATGCTGGTGAGGCTGGTGGGCAATGCTGGTGTCGTGAAAGCATCCCGCAAGGAAGCTGCCGGGATCGCTTCGGGACACGGCGGGGTAAACGTCGGGCGGATGTTTGCCAGAGAATGGCTGAAGAACCGATTCCGCACCCCTTACCTCCGGAATACCTTGTGGGAGATGGGCTACGCGGTGGACACCGTCGAGAGCGCCACGTGGTGGTCGAACGTGCCGACACTGATGTCGGCCATGGAGCATGCCCTGCGAAGCGCTATTTCCGATTCCGACGAGCGGGTTCACGTCTTCACGCATCTTTCCCACCTCTACCCGACCGGTTCGAACGTGTACACCACTTTCATTTTCCGCGTTTCACCTGATCCAGACGGGACGCTGGGGCGGTGGCAGAAGCTGAAAAGTGCTGTGAGCGAAGCGATAGTGGCTCACGGCGGCACGATCAGTCACCAGCACGGCGTTGGCGTCGATCACCTGCCCTATCTGGAGCCGGAGAAAGGGCCGATGGGGATCGAGGCGATCCATTCTCTTTTGGAAACGTTCGATCCCGAAGGGATGATGAACCCAGGAAAGCTGGTGCGATAGGCACAAGTGCCTGAGGAGAGACAGTGGCATACGGCGATTACAGGTGGGATCTGATAATCATAGGGGGCGGGATCACCGGCGCTGGGATTTTCAGGGAAGCCGCCAGAATCGGGATGAGAGTCCTCCTGGTGGAGCAACGGGATTTCGCCTGGGGGACATCGAGCCGCTCTTCGAAGATGGTTCACGGCGGGCTCAGGTACCTCAAGGAAGGTGACCTGAAGCTGACCATGCTCTCCGTCCACGAGCGGGACAAGCTCCTCGCAGAAGCACCCGGCCTGATAGACCCGATGGGCTTTCTGCTGGTGACTTACGAAGGGGAGAGCCCAGGCAGGTGGACTTACGACGTGGGCCTTTCGATTTACGATCTCCTGGCGCTGCGATGGGGGCATCGGTACTACAGTGCTGAGGATTTCGCCATGCTCGCCCCTCATATCAGCAAGGATGGTTTGAAAGGTGGATTCCGCTACGGGGACGCCAAGACAGATGACGCGAGGCTGGTGCTCCGACTCATCCAGGAGGCAGAGGAGGATGGTGGCGTGGCGCGCAGCTATGCGAAAGTAGTTGGTTTGCGGTCGGGCACCGATGGCCTCGTCCACGGCGTGGCAATCCAGCAGCCCGAGGATGGTGATGTCTCCGAGGAGTGGGCACGCATGGTGGTAAACGCCACGGGCGCATGGGCGGACGGCCTGCGGGCACGGGTCGGCGGCAAGCCAAGGCTAAGGCCACTCCGCGGAAGCCACCTGATCTTTCCGTCCTGGCGATTCCCAGTGGCTCAGGCGGTCAGCTTTCTGCATCCACTTGACGGGAGACCTGTGTTCGCTTTCCCGTGGGAAGGGATCACCCTGGTCGGCACGACCGATATGGACTATCGGGAGCCGCTGGATCGGGAGCCAAGGATAAGCCCCGAGGAAACGGCATATCTGATGGCTGCGGTGGAATGGCGGTTCCCGTCCCTGGGGTTGGGCCTGGACGACGTGATCTCCACCTACTCCGGCATCAGGCCAGTCGTCAACACCGGCAAGAAGGACCCGTCGAAAGAGCCGAGGGATCATGTGATCTGGGAGGAAGAGGGCCTGCTGACGGTGACCGGCGGCAAGCTGACCACTTTCAGGCGCATCGCCCTGGACGCACTCCGCAAGATGCGCTACAGGCTCCCGGAAATCCCATCGTTGGACGACAGCATCCCGGCCATCAACTCGGTAGACCCAGGCATTTTGGACGGGGCCTCGCTGGACGAATCGGGGCGCAGGAGGTTCCTAGGTCGTTACGGGGCCAAAGCGCCCGCTGTCGTAGCCCTTGCCCGTTCTGGAGAACTGGAGCGGATTTCGGGGACGGGCACTTTTTGGGTCGAGTTGCGGTGGGCCGCCAGGGCAGAGAGCATCGTCCACCTCGACGATCTCCTGCTGCGCAGAACGCGAATCGGCTTGCTTTTGCCGGATGGAGCCGAGGAATTGCTCCCCCGCGTGCGTGAAATCTGCATGGAGGAGCTTGGCTGGGATGAGGCGCGATGGCGTAGGGAGGAGGCGTCGTACAAGCATCTGTGGAACGAGTGTTGCGGCCTCCCGCCGGAGGAGAGCGTGCCGGACTGGAAGGAAATGCTGCACCGAGCGAGTGAGCATCGGATTATCTCGTTGACCAAGAGGCGGCGCAGACGTCGTCTCGCCGCGCTGTTTGCGTTCCTGGGAGCGACCGGAGCATGGCTTCTGAAGCGCAGATGGCCCGGGAAGCGGTCCCAGAATGATACGCCATTGAAATAGGATGCGCTCGTTACCCCGGAACTAGGGATTCCGAAACAAATCCCAGTAGAACACCCTCGGTGATCATCAACCCCAAGTGCTGGGTCGTATCAGGTTTCAGACGCGTCGGAAGAGCCCCAGGAACGGTTATTGGGCATCCGATTTGCTTCGGAGGCCAGAATAGAAACCAGGAATAGCGACCTGACCTTTGGAGGTTACTTTCATAAGATGTTCTTCCACTGCACCCACGGCAGGGGCGACTTGCAGGTCGCCCCCACCTGTTATTCCCCGGGATCGTTTGGTGGTCGGGTGGCATCTTCCTGAATGATCTGCCACAGTTCCAGGGCCAGCGGGTCGGGCCCGATGGCGTTTTCGTTGTACCGGTCCAGGTGCCAGCGGATGGGGTTGTACGCAATATACCGTCGGATGGCGCCCAGCGCCCGATCGGTGCGGATGATGTGTTCGTAGTAGTTCCGTTGCCAGACGCGCGCGCCCGGCGTGCCCCGCAGGCGGTTGATCTGTTTCGTGACGGCGGATTTGAACGAACGCACGATAGCACCCAATGAGCCCGGCTTTACGTGTGGACGTTTGTCGTCCGTAGGGGCGCAGCGGCGTTGTGCCCCTGCCGGGTCGCCGCTACGGGCGTCCGCCGGGGCATCCATTATGCGGATGATGCCGTGGATGTGGTTTGGCATTACGACGAATTCGTAATCGTACAGCAACACGTTGGCGCGTACCTCCGCCGTGTGGAACCATTCCTCCC
>WFSD01000391.1 GCA_015486235.1 Anaerolineae bacterium | reverse complement strand
GTGACGGGTGGTCAATCCTGCAGGCACTCAAGAACGATCCCCTCACGCGCGATATCCCGGTCATCGTCTGCTCAGTGCTCAAGGAGGAAGATTTGGCCCGCGTGTTGGGTGCCGCAGGGTTTCTGGTCAAGCCAGTCACGCAGCAGGCTCTACTGGAGGCCCTACGGCCCTATGCAGGGGATGCGTTGCCAGCGCATCCAGAGTAGCATCCAGCTCGCGCATCATCTCTTGGAATGAAGAGCCTTTCTGTCGCACCATCCCCACCAGGTCGAAATCCAACCTGATCTCTGGCAGATCGGTCGCAAGTACCACAGCCGGGACGGTGCGCAAATCTGCATCTTGCTGCATCCATTCGACTACGTCGTAGGCATCTGGCTTGCTCTCCTGGATGTCCAGGAAAATTGCATCGGGCCGCATCACCTCTAACAGAGCGATGGCCTGCGCTCCATTGTAGACCTGTTGCACCTGGCAACCCTCCAGGCTTGCGTAGAGCATCTGCTGCAACAGGCGCGCAACCTCCAAGTCCTCGCAAGCCACCACGAAGTTATGGGCCTCTGACCCCATGCGCTGCAACACACTGGCCAACCGTTCCCGTTCGAGGGGCTTCACCAGCACCTCGAAGGGTAGCTCGTAGCGGCTGGGAAGGGACGGCCGTGGGATGTGGCAGACAAAGGTGAGGGCATCGCGATCAATGGAGCGCGCCTGGCGTAACCGCTGCCACATCCGCCTGGCGGACGGCGTCGTCTCAATCACAGCATTCACCGGCTGCCCGGCGGCAATGGCGCTCACGTCACTGGCCTTGCGCACGCCGATCACTTGATACCCTTCCAGACCACGCTGGAACAGCCGGACTATTGCCTCATCTCCCACTACGACTACTACCCGCACCGGCTTCTCCATGGCTGAGGGCAGGCGCACCCATGTTTCCCACGGCCGTTGTACCATCTGTGCTATCGGCCTTGGTTCCACCGGCAAGGAGAAGTAAAATGTACTGCCTTCCCCTAGTTTGCTTTCTACCCACATCCGCCCGCCGTGCAGTTCTGCGAATTGTTTGCTGATGGCCAGGCCCAATCCCGTTCCGCCTCGCTGACGGCTGGCCGGTGCACCAAACTGGCGGAACTCTTCAAACACAAAAGGTAGGTCTTTTTCCGCGATGCCTATGCCTGTATCCTGCACCGCAACGATCACATCCGACCCTCTCGCCCATGCCTTGACGGTTATGCTTCCGATGTCGGTGAAACGCACGGCATTGTTTATCAGGTTGATGATGATCTGGCGCACGCGCGTGCGGTCCACGAACAGCAATGGGAGTCCTTCAGCCACGTCGACATCCAGGGCCAGCCCTTTGTTCTCTACAAGACTGGACACCATATTCACCGCTTCCCTAACAACAGTATCCAGTCGTGTCATTTCTCTATTCAACTGCATGTGCCCGGCCTCGATCTTACTCAAGTCCAGTACATCGTCTATAAGGCTCGAAAGCTGCTGCGCGTTGCGGCAGATCGACTCCAGGTCCTTGCGGTAGGCAAGCGGCAACGGAACACCATAACTATGTGGTGCAGCCACGATCATTTCACTAAAGCCTACAATGAGATTAAGTGGTGTGCGCAGTTCGTGGCTGATAGCCGCCGCGAAATTGGTTTTGAGCTCCCAGGCTTCCTCCGCCGCCCGACGCGCCCGCTCTAATTCGACGTTCACTTTCTCCAATCGCAAGACGGCATTCTCCAGTTCCTTACTGAGCCGCCTGAGCTCGGCGCGCTGTTCGAGCGCTTTTTCCCGTTCCTCATGTGCCAGTTCATAACTTTTCCACGTCCAGGTTAACGTCGTCGCCAGCGGCCGGTCGAAGAACCAGACCGAGACCTCGGTCAAAACGAGAAGTGGCAACGTGACCCAGAACAGGCCTGGAGAGACAGTGGCCGGCCAGCGCACGCGCAGGACGATCAAAAGCAACGCGCAGATGACTGTCATACAGCCCCCGGCTACCGGTCCCAGCAGTGCGCTGGCAAAGAGCACCAGCAATGTCAACAGCGGCGCCAGTGGCTGTCCCGGGTAGAGCCAGATAGCCGCCGCGGCAATAGGAAGCAGTCCTGCCATCAGAAATCGTGAGGTGTGAAGTGGGCCAAAACGCGAATTCAGGGAGCCTACGCTCAGTCCCAGCGCGATCAATCCCACCGACAAAGCGATTTCCGCGGGGCGCACTGGCGTAGGTGTGAGCAGTAACCACACAAGCCCAGCTGCACTTACAATCAGTGCCAGTCGGGGCAACGCTGCCCCGCGCAGTTCGACCAGGTCGGCTGCCGACTGATTCAATTGCCCCTGTCGTGGATTATCTTTCTCACTCACCATTTTCTACCCCCTGGCGTGTCGACTCTTCACGCCTGCCGATCCATAGAGACCTGCTCTTGCCAGCCCGAACAGAACAGGTACGCTTCGCGGAGAAAACGAAGTAATTCCTGGGGGCCCGTAGGGCCCCCAGGAATCCCCAGAACCGTTGTTGCTTTCCATCAACCCCAACGGCGAGTGGCAAGGTTGCTTCAGAAGCGCCGAGAAAGCTTCTGAAACGACTTCGGGCTTCCGATTTGCTTCGAAATCCCTTCGCGGAGATGTACTCATGATTATACTCGCCAAAGGGT
>WFSD01000390.1 GCA_015486235.1 Anaerolineae bacterium | reverse complement strand
TGAACATCGTCCCCAGCCTGGACGACGGTGTGCTTCTGAACGCCGCGCCTTATCACGAACTGCTCCCATGGCCGGATGCCGTGAGAGCGTGGCGCGAGTTGCAGGATGGGAAGTATCCATGGTCAGGAATCGCAAAGTTCGCTCGTAAGCGGTGAGAGGCCGCCCGTCTGTTCGTGACAGTTGCCCGTGGTGTGCAAGCAGGTGTATAATTATGTGTAAGAATGATCGTGAGGGAGGTAATCTGCCATGGGAGGTTACTACAGGGCTCAAGTCCTGCTGGAGCCAGAACAGTACGACCGACTACGGGAACTGGCACGTGCCCGCAGCCTGCGGCAGGGAAAACGCGTCAGCGTGAGCCAGGTCATCCGAGAGATCCTGGACCAGGCGCTGTGGGATGAGCAGCGCAGGTGGCAACAAGCCCAGGAGGCTCTTGAAGACCTGTTCGCGCTGGGGGATGTGGTTCAGGTACGTTGGCGGGGAGAGATGCCGGAAGACTGGATTGCAAAAATGAGAGAGGAGCGTGCTGATGCCCTCTACGAAGAGCTCTTCGGTAGTAATTGACGCTGGCCTTTTCCTGGTGATGGTTCTGCCACACCCTTACCGGCGTCAGGCAAAAATCCTCTGGCGCGGATGGACAGCCGAGCACAAGCCTCTGTATGCGCCTTACCTGTGGGTAGCTGAGGTAACTTCGGGGCTGCGGAGGGCTGTTTGGGAGAAGGTGCTTACTCCGGATGAGGCGGAACGCGCTCTCTCACGTATGTCGGTATTGTCCGTTCACTACGTGCCCGACCCGGCACTTGCCCAAAGTGCCCTGAGGTGGGCGGGTGTATTGGGCCAAAAAAGAGCTTACGATGCTTTCTATGTGGCTCTGGCCGAGCAAATCAACGCTGAGTTTTGGAGCACAGACCGCAGGCTGGTCAATGGCCTTCATCAGCAAGGAGCCACATGGGCGCATTGGGTGGGGGAGGTAGAGTGAAATGGGAATGCTCGCGGAGTTTTTCGGCACGATACAATTCATGAACGCAAGGGACGATACATGACTACCGTCAGTGATTTCATACACGAGTTCGTTGGCCGACACTTACAGGCTTCCGGCATTGTCGTATGGTACGACCCTCAGAAAGTGTACGCTTCCGTTGTCGAGCGAGGATGGAGCGATACGCCGATTTTACGGTACGAAGGCTCGTTCCTGGCCCTTCGCAAGGAAGCGGACTTCGCCCTGGAAGCTGGATCCACGACCCAACGCCTGGGGGAACGACCGGAGAGGGTTCTCGTATACCTGGACCTGGAATCCAAAGAAGCCCATTCTGCTCTGGTGGAATTGGAAACGGCAGGCGTGCGTTTGTCGCCTGTCAGCTCCACCACATCTCGGTCTGGCCTTCCCTGCGATACATCCTTGGGTTCTCTGGCCCGAATGGCTTTGGAAGACCACCTGCCTGAGGAAGTGGTTCTGGATGTGGTGTCCAAGATTCAGGCCGGTAAGATGACCCTGAAAGACCTGGACAACTTGGTCCGTCCGCCGCAAGTCCCCGTGGAGTTGACGACGTTCTACAGCACCCAGGTGCCTCGGGAGATTGCTCTGAGGTTCCTCACCGATAAGAGTCGGGATCAGGAAATCGTCCGACGGAATCTGTTGGGAAGCCTTTCCGCTTTTTTCTCACGACATTTCGGGCTCCCGCACCGCCCATTTGACAGCCCCGCAGTGCTCCGGGCAGCAGTCGCAACCCACCTCATGGTGACCGAAGCTGTGGTGAGCAGTGGTCAGCCTGAACATCGGCTGTGGCACGGTCAGGCCATCGCCCTGGAACCACGTGCCCAGGCTGCTGTGGTGGAGGTCGTGCGGTCCTGGCGCAACAGCCGTGATCTATCGGATGCTTACGCTTTCTGGGAACGGCAGGTGGCAGCACGGGTGAACCTTCCCCTGGGTCAGCTTCCCACCGAGATGCTGGCCCGTGTTGAGACGTTTGCGGAAGCAGACAGCTTGCTCCTCGGGCGGGTTGCCGATGCACTGACCCGGGATGCAAGCGATTTGGATATCCGCCAGCACCTGCGTGAACTGGCCGAGGAACGACGTGAGGGTTTCTGGGCCGAACAATACCCGCAGGTTCGGCAGGGGTGGCAGGCAGTGCTGGACGCCACTGAAGTATTCGACCTGGCAGATGAGGTTGGCAAAGCACTGCGAAAAGGGAAGCGCTGGCATCCTGCCGAACTGGTCACTGCCTACGCCGACCGGGATCGGGGCTGGTACCGGCTGGATCAGGCCTATCGGCACTTCGAGCTTACCCGGGACGCGCTGGCCGAGGATCCGCAACCCGCCTTCACACGATTGGTGAGCCAGGTGCGAAATACGTATCACAGCGTTCTGGACACGATGGCTGACCGGATGACCAAAGCCTGGGAGCAGCAGCGTGCAGAGGATCGCTTCGCCGAGCATCTCTGGCAACGCCATATATTTCGCGATCGAGTGATCCCCTTGCTGCGCCGCAAGGAGCGCGTGGCTTACGTGCTGGTGGATGCGCTGCGTTACGAGTTGGCTGCGGAACTGGTGGTAGAACTGAACTCCCGGGAGGGAGGTGTCGAGACGGAGGAGATTGGCGAGGTGACATGGGAGCCGGCCATCGGCACATTGCCGAGCATCACCCTTTTGGGGATGGCGGCGCTCTTGCCCGGAGCGGAGAACAGCCTGGGCCTCGCGAGCGACGCACATGGCAGCCCGGTGGCCGAGGTCAACGGTATGCTCATCCACAACCGGCAGGAACGCCTGTCTATCTTCAAGCAGCGGGTAGGTGGCAATGTGCTCACGCTCGAATTGGGCGACGTCCGTGATGCAAACGCTCGTTTGAAAAAACGCCTCTCTGATGCTGATCTTATCGTTATTACCTCCCAAGAGATCGATTTGATTGCCGAGAACATGGACCCGGCGTCGGCCAATGCGCATTTTCAGCGGATTCTGCACTACCTGTGGCGGATACTTCGGCGCCTCGC
>WFSD01000389.1 GCA_015486235.1 Anaerolineae bacterium | reverse complement strand
GGCTGCGCTGTACGTGGTGTGGCGCAGATCTACGGTATCCTACGGCACAATCAGAAAAAGCATCTCCCAGCCTCGTTGAAGAGGTTATATAACAGGGCTCGTCAGATCATAGAAACCGTGAATGCTCAAATCTCAGAGCGGTTTAACATCGAGAAAAATCACGCTTAGGGCTTGTGTACTCGCCTGAGTGCCAAGTTGGCAGTTCACACACTCCGCATCTATATCAACCGCCTTTTGGGGAAACCGGACTTACTTCAGATCAAGGCTCTGGCTTTCCCTAACTAGCATACGGCCATTTTAGTCTTCCGCAAGAACAATGACGCGATCGCTTCCGGAAAACAGGACAGGGTTCGACTTGTCTGGATTGACAACCACTCCGTATGACCGATGTGCATCCCAAGCCGAAGCATGTAGGCGGTAACCTATGGCCGTCTCGCCACGACGGGAGGCAGCTTCCACAACAGTGTAGAAGTTCATTGATTTTCCCAACTGGACATAATCTCTTGCTGGCTTGAGGTATATCTCCATTCCCTCAGGCGCCAGGAGTTCGGCAAATACCCGGTTCAGCTCTTTACGTTCAGAAACCTGGGCCATCATCAAGCTAGTCAGTCTATCACTCACAACGAAGTCATCCGCGCGGGTGACCTCGGCCAGCCCGAGGTTGCGCATATCCATGACCTCGGTCACGACCGTAAATGGATGAGAGTTTTTGTCGGCAATGTCGCGGAGATGCAGGAGCGTAACCAGGGTGCGGGCGTCAGCTTGCTGGGGTGAGAGAGAATCAGAGTAACTCAACACGATCACGTGTTTATATCTTTCAGGATGCAACCGATCCAATATCCGGCGATCGGTGGTGTTATCCTTCTGGACGGAGACGGTTAGCTTGCTTAGCCTGGCGCAACACTTATTCCGATCAAGATCTTCGTCAGAGACTATGGTAATCCCCGAGCCTTTGGCAACGTAGTTATCCAACTCTCTGACTATTGTCGGAGCGCTCCGGTTCCAGCCTAAGATCAATATCTGCTCTTCACAAGGAGAGTCGGGTGAGCTTACCTGGATAGCGTCGTTTTCGATTCCCACGTCGCTCAGTCCGGATAGACGAACGGTGTCATCGTCTTCCGAGATGGCAATGATCTCATCTCCCTTGCGAATAACCGTGTGCATAGGTGGGTTGAGTTTCGTGAGCCCCTCCTTGGTCCACAGGCCAATCACGGCCGAATCTTCGTATGCCAGAAGCGCCTCTTTATATGTTTTGCCAACGAGCTTCGGCTCCTCTTGGAAATAGATCTCATCGCCCTTGAAACTGAGTAGTTCGGAGTAAACGGTCGAGAGGCCAGGCTGGTGGCAGGTCTGAGCGATGATGCGAGCAAGGAAGTTCCCTACAGTGATAATCTCGACTTCGTTCTTACCGGCGGCGATTCGAGCCACTTCCAGGTTCTGAGGATCTCGAATCGCCGCAACCACATGGTAGGACCCCGGCTGGCGACTAGAGCGATTCGAAATCGCCAACATCGTCTTGATCACCGTCGCATCCTGGTCCCCAACTTCGGGTGAGAGCACGATGATGGAGCGTGCTGTGTTGAGGCTGACAATAGACAGATCGGTCCACTCGAGGGGATTCCCCGTCCGGCAAACCATATAGGTATGGCCTGTAGAACCTACCCTCTGTCGGATTTCCTCCTCCATCTCCACCTTGTCCTTCTGTGCCAGGATAGTGATGCAGGAGCGAGGCTGGCTTTCATTGGCGGTCGCCAACTCACGGACGATGGTGAAGATTTGCTCCGACCATCCGAGGAGGACGGTGTGTCCACTCTCGACCACCCGGGAACGCCCTCTTCGTAATTCGTCCAGGAGGTCTCGCAAGCCGGTGGTCAGGATGCTGATAAGAGTGCTGGTAACGAAAATACCCCCCAGGGTGACAAAAAACATCACGAGAAGAAAAGGCCAACTCCCGGCCTTTCGATCGACACCTTCGGGGACCAGCGTTTGCATGAGAGTCGTCCATATTTGGGCAAGCAAGCCTCCCCCAGAAAGCCCAGCAGCCCAGATGAGAAAAGCACTGGACAGAACCAAGACGAGAGAAAGGAACGCTAACCAACCAATAAGGACTGCCGGTCCCCTGGAGAGGGTGTTGTCAAAAGCGTAACGTAACCGATCTTTGAAAGCAGACTGTTTCATCGGTTCACCTCCCTTAAGTTCGGCCAAACGCTTCTGTTTCGAATAAGCTCTCATTGCTGGGATGTGCGCTTACACCGTACCTTATTTTTTGGTGCGGAAGCCGGCTACGTTGTACTTTTCGGTAGCGCTCGAAGGCAGTGGGATGAGTTCGTCTGGGCGAGGGCGAAGGTTGCCTTTTGCCCTCACCCATCACCCCGGCCGCCTGCGGCGGCCTTCCCCTCTGAACCGTCCTGAAAAAAGTTTACAGTGAAAGAGGGGCACAACGGGCAAGGCTACACCGTGGAAAACTGGCAAATAGCGTGGAAATTGCTCCCTTGAGCCGTTTCCAACTTTCCAACGTTGCTTGCGCCGCCACTGATGGCGAATTTTGTAGAGCGGACTGTTAGTCCGCTCCGCCATGACATCTTTGAAGCTGCTCATTGCCGGTGCGTAGAGGCAAGGCTTGTCCTCGCCCATGGGCAGGAAGGGGCCAAAAGCTGCCCCATCTCACCAGTTTTGAGTGCTACCTACTTTTCTGCCCCAACATACTCTTCACCCGTGTCACCCATCCGTCCGACGGCAGCCCGTAGGGGCGGAATTTCTCCAGCCGAGCCTCGTCCTCGCTGTAAAGATACGCTCGATACATCCCCAGTTTCGACGCCGCAGGCGTGTCTATCAGGTTGGACGAGTCGTCGGCGCTCATTTGCATGCCAACGCGCGTCTCGAACTCCCGCAGGGAGCGCCGGTCGAGGGTGCGGGTAAGGTTGGTGTAGGTGTCACACCACACGATGGTGTGTATCCCCAGATCAGGGCCCTCACGCAAGATTTCCTGGAACTGCCTCGCCGGACTGGGAGGCT
>WFSD01000388.1 GCA_015486235.1 Anaerolineae bacterium | reverse complement strand
GTCCGCCTCTATCACCACCATGCCCGGCTCGGCGCCGTCGGCGAACATGCTACCGCTCTTCAATAGGACGGCGAACCTTCCGTCCTCCCGGATGATGCGCAGTTCCAGGTCGTCCGGCACCTCATGCCGCCACTTGACCTCGCCCATTTTGCACCTCGGAATTCTTTGTCAACAAGGTTGTTGCAAAACCCGATTTTTGGCCCTCTGAGGGGCGTTTTGTGTGAAATGGTATGATTATACCTCTTGCACCGGAAAAGCCGCTCTACGGGCCGCTACGTGAGGCTACGCTGGCAACATTGTCAGCGTAATTGCCAGCGCTAAGCCAGCGTTAATACTGGCGCTAATGTCGGCGTTGATGCCAGCGTAGATTTTCACGGCTTTCGTGATTACCCCAATCTCCCAGACTATAGTCTCTCATTCCCTACGAACTGGCGAAGAATATCCGCTGGCGACTCATTTTCTTGCTCCCCGACAGCGTCACGAACGCGGGGAATCTTCAGCCGAAATGGATACCGGATGCTATCGGAGGCTTCTCGCTGCGGCATCCTCCCCGACCTGTAGGCACTGCCCCCTATGCTCATCAACCACGCCACGACATCCGACGCACCACACCCGTACTCATTTGCCAGAGCCTCTACGTTTTTCTTGAAATCGGGCAGGTCGAACGTCCTTTTCCTTCGCTCTCCGCTCCACTCCGAAGATACTGCGAGAGAATGCTCCATACGCAAATTCCGCGACTTGGTGATCGTGGGAGACGGCGCCTTGCCTTCAGACCACAGCTTGAGGCCCGTGGCTATGAGCCAGGACGCAGCAGAGGAAGGGGAGACTATTTCATATTTGGCGATTTCATCAACCAGGCTGGAAAGCGGTTGAGGAAGGTACACGGTAAGCTTCGCCCGCCGTTTGTCCCTCTCGTATTTCCGCCTTTGCCACGGCTTCATCCTCCGAAGTTTGGCCTGGCGCTTCCTGCTCGCCTCATCCCTGACCAAGACGTCCAGGGACGTGGGAAGGTCCAGCTTGCGTTCCGGTTCCAACCCTTCGTCCCCCAGCATTGCCGCCACCACGTTTTTCCGCTTGAACGGATTCCTTTCGTCCTCGTCCACAATCCACCTCCCGTAGAACTGCCAGCCAGCCACACCACTACGTGTCTGCCCGGCTTCTCCCAAGCACCCACTCCGCGGCCATCGCATACCCGCCATACCTGGCGTCGGCATCCCTGCCGCCAATGGCCCCCCTGCCCTGAGGGGCGTACTCCCATATCGTCTTCCCGGCCCTGGACGCCTCCCGCAACTTCGTGTCCTGAGGTATTGGCGGCATCACCAGTTCTCCGAAAGCCTCCGTCAGGGCTTTCAGGTTCTTCATGCTCTCCCTGGTGCTTCGCTCGTAGAAAGTGGGAAGCACCCCCAGCAGCCTGCACCGGAGAACCATCCCGAACCCTGCCAGCTTCTCCCTCACCTCGGCCATCGTCTCCGATATCTGGCTTACCCCCACCAACGACAGGTGGTCCAGCCTGGCGGGCACCAGGATGTAGTCCGACGCCACCACGGCTGCCACGTGGAAGATGTCCAGGGAAGGAGCCATATCTAGCAGCACGAAGTCGTACACCGATGCCGGAGGGGTCTCACCCTTACGGCCTCGCAGGATGTTCAGCAAGCTGAACTCGGCGAACCCATTGCTTTCCAGCGTCTTCCTGGCTATGACGGTGTTCCTGTCGCCGGGAACCACGTACAGGTTCTCCCTGGACGTGGACATGGTGGCCTCTTCCAGGGTCGCCCGCCCCAGCAGGAGCATCGAGATCCAGGGGGATGGCTCGATGCCCAGGGACTCCGCCACGTTCCCCTGGGCGTCCAGGTCGAGGATGAGGGTCTTGCGTCCCTCCATGGCCAGTTGGTGGCCGATATTGACGACGGTTGTGGTCTTCCCGACCCCGCCTTTCTGGTTGATCACGGCGATGATTTTCATGCGTCCACCTCCTGAAATTCGTCTTCCTCGTCGTCCTCCGGCTCTGCGCCGCACCAGGGGCAGGGGCCGTCTGCGGGGG
>WFSD01000387.1 GCA_015486235.1 Anaerolineae bacterium | reverse complement strand
CACTCCAATCAGGGCCGCTCCCGATGATGCTGCTCAGGAGCCTCGGGTGCTGGATGAGATCCCCGCCTGTGGGGACCAGTATGAAGGCGCCCGTGCCCAGGTTCACTATGGCGGTGCCTGGGGATGGACGGCCCAGGGCGTACACGGCAGCGTTCTGATCCCCGTTGACCGCTGTCACCTTTATCTCAGTCCCATCGATTGTGCCGTACTCCCAGGAAATCGGCTTGCACTCGGGAAGCGTCTCCCTTGGTATGCCGAAAACCTCCAGCAGCCAAGGCGACCAATCGCGTCTTGAGATGTCCCAAAGCTGGGTGCGAGAAGCATTGGCGTGGTCAACCACGAAAGTGTCCCCGTCGAGCAGGCGAGACAGCAGAAAGCTCGCGAGGGGGCCAAGTGCCAGGCGCCCTTCCTCCTGCGCCTGCGTCACTTCCGGAACGTGATCCAGGAGCCATCTGAGCTTGCTTGCCCCATAGTAGGGCGATAGAGGCAGGCCAGTGGTCTCCTTGATCTGGCCCTCGTACTGTTTCAGGCCTTCCAGTTGCCGGGCTGCGCGTAGATCCTGCCAGCTCAGCATTGGTGCAAGCGGGATGCCAGTCTCCCTGTCCCATGCCACTACGCTGGACCGCTGAGTCGCTATCCCAGCCGATATCCTCTCGCCGCCTGCGGCACTGTCCGGCAATACCTCTCGGATGACCTGCTCGACCGATTGAGCTATCTCCTCCGCGTCCTGTTCCACTATCTCCGGAGCGTGCCTCCAGAGTGACACCTCGACGAAAGAGGATGCCTTCAGCCTCCCATCCTCGTCGAAAAGCAAAGAACGGGTGGCGTGTGTTCCCTGATCCACGGCCAGGATTAGCAATTCTCTTTCTCCTTCAGCAAACTTCGGAGCAATGCTTCCTCGTCCTCTTGGCTGTGAACCAGGCCGTCGAGCCTGGCATAAAGCAGTCGCCGGAGCAAGTCCCGGAACAACGGGCTTGGTTTCAAGCCCATTGCCTTCAGGTCTTCTCCTGTGGTCTCTGTGTGGACATACTGCCACTCTCGCTCGTATCGCTCGACGCGGGTACGAGCTACATGGCTATCGGTCACTGCAGCGAAGACATACCGTGCTTCGGCGTTGGTGGTTTTTAGCAGTTCGTAAGCCCGGCTCGGAGGGGTCCCAGGAGCCTCCAGTTCCTGAGCTGCGCTGCGCAAATGCTCCAGCCCTTCCATCAGGCGTGCTGTCTCCCGACGGAGCTTGAACCTGTTGAACAACTGGGTGTGGGCTTCATGCGATAATCGGTAGGCCAGCACGCCAAAATAGAGCAATTCGATAGCGCCGGGGGGTGGTACTTGCTCTGTGCGGTCGCGCAGCGCCTGGAATTTCTCCTCGACCCAGGAGTCGTAGTGAAACTCCGGATTGAGGTACGGCAGTACCCCAAGCTCGCCCAGTCTCCGAAGAGCTTTCTCCGGCTCATGTTCTCTGAGGATAAGCTCTAGTTCGTGCCGCAGCCGCGCTCCGCTCACTCTTTCCAGCAAATCCAGGGCATTCCCGATGAGCTCCTCCGTCCGCGGTTCTATGTGGAATCCGAACCGCTGTTCGAATCTGACCGCCCTCAAGATGCGAGTTGGATCGTCTATGAAGCTGAGGCTATGGAGCACCCGGATGACGCCTTGCTCCAGGTCTCTCATGCCGCCGTAGAAATCCAGCAACTCCCCCCATCGGTCCGGATTGAGGCGCACAGCCAGGGTGTTGATGGTGAAATCACGGCGCAACAGGTCGAGCTTGATAGAGCCGCTTTCCACCGTAGGCAACGCCGACGGATGTGTGTAGAACTCCGCCCTGGCAGTGGCAAAATCCAGTGATCCCAGATCGATAGTGCCGGCGCCCACGCCGAGCGCTTTCTGCAGCTTTTCTTCATCCGGTAGGAACCATTTGGCCGTGCCGAACCTTCCATGACTGATGACACGTCCGCCGTATTCTTGCCGGAGCCGTTTTGCCAACGCCACCGTGTCCCCTTCGGCCACCAGATCCACATCGAAATTTGGCTGGCCCAGGATCAGGTCACGCACCGACCCGCCGACTGCGTACAGGGATATGTCCATTTCCTGTGCTGCCTCTCCGGCGCGCCTGAGTAGCGCCAGGAGCAGCGGCGGCCACCGTTCCTCCATGAGAGGTGCCAGGGAATGACGTCCCTCGACGCCGCCCCACAGTTTTATCAGGTCGGTGCGGGTCACTATACCCCGCACCTTGCCGGTTTCCGGTTCCACGACCGGAATCTGCCCCCAATCTGTCTCCAACATCAGGTCTCGAACCCGTTGCACCGACTCGTCTGGGGTTACGAAGATTCGTCCGGCGCGCATGTACCGAGACACGGGGTCTCCTTCCAGACCATGGCTCATAGCCCTGTCTATCTCCCGACGGGTCACCATGCCCACCACCTCTCCCGTGGTATCGTCGATTACAGGAAAACCTTCGTGGCCGAATCTCCGCATTTTCTCGGCAGCTTCTCTCACCGTGTCCGATGGGGAGAGGGTTCGGACCCCGTTGGACATTATCTCCGAGACGGTTACCGCTGGCCTGACGTACGTGTCCAGCAGTTTCGTCAGGCGTTTCCGCACCGAATCCAGCGATGCGTTCTTCACGAGAGCGGCACTGGCGCGAGGATGCCCACCGCCGCCGAATTCCCTGGCGATGGCTCCCACGTCTATGTTGTCGGTACGGCTCCTGGCGACGATTTGGACGTTTCCGTCCTGGGCCACGAGGACGAAGAGCGCATCTGGCTCGTAGATAGTGCGGAGTTTGTGCACCACCGTGGATATTTCTTCCACATACTTATGCACACTGGCGACGGAGATGAGGATGTGATACCCCTTGACTTCGCGTGCCTCGCTTCGTTCCACCAGCTGCTGGTACAGCACTTTCTGGCTATCTGACAGAGGGTGGAAAAGGTAGGTTCGCGCGACTTCCAGGTTGGCGTTTCTTTCCAATAGCCAGGCGGCTGCTCGTACGTCCCGCGGGGTCGTAGTTGGATAGAGGAGCGATCCGGTATCCTCGTAGATTCCCAGAAGCAGGAATGTGGCCTCCAGAGGGGTTATTGGCACCTGAGCTTCGGCGATCTTTTCCACCAGCAATGTGGTGTTCGCCCCGACCCGGTCGCCGATATACTCCCATTCTTTCGGCATTCCCTCGCCAGGCTCGTGGTGGTCTATGACCAGGAACCTGGTGTGAGGGTCCATGCCTCGGATCGAGACGGCACCCTGGGTGTCCACCAGTATTGCCAGTTCTACGCGCCGTTTCGGAACGTCCCGGACGCTCACGAAGTGGAGTGAACTGCCATAAAGGGAGAGAAAGTCCCTCACATTCCGGTTTACCTGCCTGGGGAGCACCGGTATGGCATCCGGGTAGATTTTGTACGCCCCTAGCTGGGACGCTACGGCGTCGAAGTCGGCATGTTCGTGGGTCAGGATTACTTTCATGGAAGGTTTTTCTCCTGGCTACGCTATAACAAAACAGCCCAACCACGCTGGGCCGGGCCGTGGACAGATGCCCGCAGATCGCAGGTATCATACTGATGATTATTGTACATCAGCATTCGGGGCTGCGCAAGAGGCGATGTACTTATTCCCCCTTTCGCCGGGGGGAAAGGGGATCAAGGGGAATGGGGGAGACCATCCAGGGAGGGGTTCAGGGCAAAGAGGGCTGCATTTGCCGCGCCGATGGAGGTGCCGACGAGCATGTCTGGCTTGATGCCAGCCTCCAGCAGAGCTCTCAACGCGCCAACCTGCAATGCTCCTCTGGCTCCACCGCCACTCAGGACGAACGCCAGCTTTTTTCTTTTCATGAGCCCCTCCAGATTGAAGTTACGAAAACCTGCCTGGGTTAAGGAGGGAAAGGTCAAAATCTGGCGTTGCTCCGGTAGCGAGTTGCGCTACCAGCTTGCCGGTGACCGGACCCAGCGAAACTCCAAGCATGCAGTGGCCTGACGCCACGATAAGGTTGCTGAACCCCCTCGCCCAACCCACCGAAGGCAGGCCATCGGGCGTGCAGGGCCGCAGCCCCGCCCATCTTTCAAGGATTGGCAGTTCGGACGGATGGAATCGAAGGTACTTTTCCACCGCGCTCAATATCGCCCCGACGCGCTTCCGGTTGATGTTCATATCGAACCCTGAGAGCTCCAGCGTCCCAGCAAAACGCAGCATTCCTTCCAGCGGTGTTACTGCAACCTTGCTTCCGCCGAGCATCAGCGGCAATTCCGGGAAACCTTGTGGCCTCTCCACCGTGATGCTGTAACCTTTTGCCGGCTGAATCCCCAGCCGAAGCCCTAACCTCCGGGCAATCGGCTCTGACCATGCCCCGGCGGCCAGCACGAAAACGTCCGCCTGGAATCTGCCGCTCCTTGTCTGCGCGGACATGACCTTTCCGCCGCCGGCATCGAGCCCGATGACCGGGTCATCGGTTACGATTTTGGCTCCCATCTCCTGGACTTTGCCCGCAAGCCCGCCGACAAACCTGGCGGGGTTCAAGTGAGCATCCTCACTGGAGTACATCCCGCCAACGACAGCCGATGAGGTCGTTGGCACCTTTCCCTGAATTTCATGAGCGCCGATTACTTCAACGTCCAGCCCAAACTTCTGTAGCAGACTTGCTTCTTCCTCGCCAGCTCTGAGATCCCCCTTGGAGATGAACAGTGTCAAGACCCCATGACGCTGGTAATGGCAATCGAGGTGTTCTCCTGCGATGATTTCGTCGAACAGTAGAAGACTGGCGCGGTTCAAGTCCCTCAGAATGGGTATTGCCTTCCGTACCCGAGATTTGTTGCTCGCCGCTCGAAACTTCCACAGCCAGGTCGCCATATCGAGGCTAAACCTGGGTTTTATGTAGAAGGGGCTTTCTGGGTCGAGTAGCCACTTTAGCCCGTTGCTCAAGGCATGAGGCGAAGCCAGCGGGATGCTGTAGCTTGGCACGATCCAGCCGGCGTTGCCGTGGGAGCTCCCCAGGCCCACCTCGCTTTTCTCAACGATGGTGACGGAAGCACCTGCTTTGAGCAGGTAGTACGCCGATGCGATGCCTATCACACCTCCGCCAACTATGAGCACGTCTGTTTTCTTGACCATTGCTTCCCCCAGGCCTTTAACTGAATTTTGCTCAGTCGCTTGGGCTCATTCTACGCTGTGCGGAAGGGGAGCGGGAGCGTCATGAGTCCCGTGAGCACGAGCATCGAGGGGCATAGCCCCGTTTGTGGTGCGCAAGGAGACGGTAGTGCAGGTAGCATCTCCCTTAACCAGTGGCTAACCGGAAGCGCTCTTGCCACCCGAGATGTAGATCTGGAGTGCTCTCCGCTTAAGAGCGCTCCTGCCGGTAGCGCACCACCCCCTTTTAAATCAAGTTGGCTTACAGATTGGACTCTTGACAGTCGGGCTGTCCTGCCGGGCTGAGTTTTTCGCCTTGAGGGCAGGAAAGAAGGGGTGCTACATCTTGTAGTCGGGCTTCACCCGACCACAAGATGTACCTTTCTTCCCAGTTATCTACCAAACGTGAAGCCCCAGAAGGCTCCGTTTCCGCTTTGTCAAAAGTCCAATTACTTTGTGGAATCTATTATTTCGAAGCGCACCTGAATCCCACGACGCCGATTCTACGTGCCGGGTGGGCAAAATCTCTGCTTGTGGTTCTAGAATCCTGATAGGGATGGTTCCAGGAGCCACCCCGGACGACTTTGTACTTCCCGAAGAATGGGGAGCGGTAGTCACTGCCGGGATATGGCTCGTACCAGTCTGCCACCCACTCCCAGACGTTTCCGGCCATGTCGTAGAGGCCGTAAGGGCTTACGCCGTCGGGGTAGCTGCCCACGGGCACCGTGCCGGTCAGCACGCCTCCGGCGTTCGCTCTCGCCGGATCGAACTCGTCTCCCCAGGGATACCGCCGCCTGTCGGTACCCCTAGCCGCTTTTTCCCATTCCGCCTCAGTAGGCAGGCGTTTGTGGTGGAAGCGACAGTAGGCGTCGGCGCCGTACCAGCTCACCCAGGTCACGGGGTAGTTTTCGAAGCCTTTCTCCACAGCGTACCCGTTCCCGTGGGAGAGGATGTGGCTCTGGGGATTGTCGTCCTTGACATCGGCATACTTGTGCCCATCGCTCCCGTAGAGCCGCCCGACGTGGTTCAGGAACCCCACGTACTCCGCAACAGTCACCTCGTACCTGTCCATGTAGAATCCCTGGATGTCTACCGTGTGGACAGGCCGCTCGTCGGGATAACCGTCATCGCTGCCCATGACAAAAGCTCCGGCCGGGATATAAGCCATCTCTGCCGGAGCTTTTGTCCGCGCGCACCCTGCCGCGGCTATCAACAGGGCGAAAACGATCACAAGCGCCACCCCGGGCGTAATGCCGTACTTCCGGCCCGGTGGTAACTGCACTTTACGCCCCCAGATACGCTTCCTTCACCTTTGGATTATTCAGCAAGTCTGTTGTAAGGCCTTCCAGCACGAGCCTGCCTGTCTCCAACACGTACCCGCGATGGGCGAATTGGAGGGCCATCTGGGCGTTCTGTTCCACCAGCAGAATGGTGGTTCCTTCCTGGTTGATCTGCTTCAGCGATTCGAAGAGCTCTTGCATCAGCACGGGAGCCAGTCCCATGGAAGGTTCGTCGAGGAGCATCATCTTCCTTCCGGCTACCAGGGCACGCCCAACGGCAAGCATCTGCTGCTCACCGCCGCTCAGAGTGCCAGCTTTCTGGTTCTTCCTCTCGGCCAGGCGCGGGAACAGGTCGAAGACCATATCGAAGTCTTTCTGAAAGTTCCCCTTGTCCTTGCGCCCATACGTCGCCAGGATGAGGTTCTCCATCACGGTCAGGTTGCCGAAAAGACGCCTGCCTTCGGGCACATGGCTAATGCCCAGTTGCCTGACGACCCTGTGTGCAGGGTATTTCAGCAGATTCTTGCCGTCGAAGACCATTTTGCTCCCTGGTTTCACAGGCACGAGGCGGGAAATGGCCCGCAGAGTGGACGTCTTGCCTGCCCCGTTCGCGCCGATGATGCAGACAATCTCACCTCTCTCCACCTGGAAGCTGATTCCCTGGACAGCTTCAATTGCTCCATAAGACACTTTTAAATTTTCTACTTGGAGTAACATCAGGTCACCACCGTCCCCAAATAAGCTTTGATAACCCGAGGGTTATTCTTGATTTCGTCTGGAGTCCCTTCGGCTATGACTTCGCCGAAATCCAACACCTGGATGGTTTCGCACAGAGACATGACCAGTTTCATACGGTGCTCGATCAGCCAGATCGTGAGGCCTAACTCGTGCCGCACTTTTCTTATCACGTCCATTACATCCTCCATCTCCGCGGGGCTCATCCCGGCTGTTGGCTCGTCCAAAAGCAGGAGTTTCGGTTCGATCATCAGTGCCCTGGCAATCTCCACCCTGCGCTGGATCCCGTATGGGAGGTTGGACGGCCTGAAATCGGCGTACTGCTCTATCTCCAGCAATCTCAACAGTTCGTATGCCTTTTCGTCCAGGAGTTGCTCTTCGTGGATCCGAGCCCGTGTGTTCAGGAAAGCCCCCACCAGTCCATAACGGATCCTGGAATATGCCGCCATTTTCACATTCTCCAGCACGCTCAGGTGGGTCCACAGGCGCAAGTTCTGGAACGTCCTGGCGATCCCCATGGAACTGATTATGTTGGGCCGCTTTCCCACGATGTTGGTTCCGTCGAATATTACCTCGCCTTCGGTGGGCTTGTAGACCCCTGTTACCAGGTTGAAGATGGTGGTTTTCCCGGCCCCGTTAGGGCCAATCAAACCCTTCAGATCTCCCTGGTTTATCTCTGTGTTGAAATCGTGAACCGCCCGCAGTCCGCCAAAGAAATGTGTCAGGTTTTTAATCTGTATCAGCGGCATGTCCTACCCCCTTTCCGCCGCTGGGGTGCAATGAGAGCCCTATTTCCTGGAACCCCAGAAGCCCGATCGGCTTG
>WFSD01000386.1 GCA_015486235.1 Anaerolineae bacterium | reverse complement strand
GACCCAAATCCAGGCGCAGTGTACTGGGCTGAGGTAACCCTGCCGGAGCGTGGGGAGGTTGTATCCCTCCACGCGGCCCCTCTCCACATCGGGCCGATGGTGGAGGAATACCTGCTGGACGAGAAGAGCACTGTGGTGATGACTTCGGCTACGCTGCGCGCCGCCGGCAAATTCGACTACATCCAGGACAGACTCAACGCCTGGGAGATGAAAACTCTGGCGTTGGAGTCCCCTTTCGACTACAAATCGTCCACGTTGCTCTACCTCCCTACGGACATGCCGGAGCCGCAGACTTCTGGCTACCAGCGGGCGGTAGAAAAAGCGATACTGTCTCTGGCGTTGGCTACGGGAGGGCGATTGTTGGCGCTCTTTACCTCCTACGCTCAGCTGCGCTACACGTACAACGCCCTTCAGACGCCTCTTGCAGAAGCGGGCATCATCCTTTATTCCCAAGGAAATGGGGCGTCCCGGAGCCAGTTGCTGGACAGTTTCAGGAACACAGATAAAGCGGTGCTCTTTGGCACGAGGAGCTTTTGGGAAGGGGTGGATGTGGTGGGCCCGGACCTTAGTGTTCTCGTGATCGCCAGGCTCCCTTTCGATGTGCCGAACGACCCTATAGTCTCCGCCCGCAGCGAAACTTTCGATAGCCCATTCTTCGAATACGCCGTCCCAGAGGCAATACTGCGTTTCCGCCAGGGGTTCGGTAGGCTGATCCGGAGCAAGCTCGACCGCGGGGTGGTCGTGGTTCTGGATAGGCGCGTCACGAGCAAGCAATACGGCAAGATGTTTCTGGAGTCGCTGCCGGAATGCACTGTGGTGCGCACTCCACTGGCGGATATGCCCCACAGGGCGGCGGATTGGCTGGCGAAAGGGAACGGCGCCCCTCGACGCCCGACATCTGCCTGATGTATCCTCTCGATAGTCCCTATGAGCGGTTGCACACCGCATAACGACGGAAATCGGCGAATCAGCGAAAAACTCTTTTGCATGAAAAAGTCTCGCTGATTCGTTGCCCCAGTGGGGATTGGGGGTGGATGAGGGCAGGAGAGCAGCAAGGTAGGCGATGGCACCACCTTTGCCTACCCATCTTGACCTTTCTGCGGTCGCTTCGTGCGATTCATGGAATTCGTGGTTGCTATTTTTCGGGGTAGAGTCTATGGGAAAACTTTGGGGAGGGCGGTTCGTCGGGAGCATCGATCCCGACATGGAGGCTTTCAATGCCTCCATACCCTTCGATGAACGACTCTGGGATGCCGACCTGCGTGGGAGCGAGGCGTGGGTGCGCGCCCTTACCAGGGCCAGAGTCCTCTCGTCGCTGGAGGCGGAGCGCCTGCTGGATGGGCTGGCGCGTGTCAGAGAGGAATGGGGCAAGGGGAGCTTTCATATCCTGCCGGAGGACGAGGACATCCACACGGCGAACGAACGGCGGCTTACGGAGATCGTCGGGCCTGTGGCGGGCAAGCTCCACACGGGCCGTTCTCGCAACGACCAGGTGGCTACGGACACCCGCATCTACCTCCGGGACGAGATCGACGTCCTAGATGTGATGCTGGCAGACATGCAGGGGGCAGCGCTGGAGCTGGCGAAAGCCCACCTGAACGTGGTGATGCCCGGCTACACGCATCTCCAGCGGGCACAGCCGATCCGCTTCAGCCATTGGATGATGAGTTATTTCTGGATGTGGCAGCGGGACAGGGAGCGGCTGGCGGAGGTGAGGCATCGGGTCAATGTCTGCCCTCTGGGCTCCGGAGCTTTGGCGGGCACCCCTTTCCCCATCGACCGCGCCGCCCTGGCCGAGGACCTGGGCTTCGACTCCGCATCGCCCAACAGCATGGATGCCGTCAGCGACCGGGACTATATTGTAGAATTCCTTGCGTGGGGGGCGCTCCTGGGCGTGCATCTCAGTAGACTGGCGGAGGATCTGATCCTATGGTCCAGTAGCGAGTTCCGTTTCGTCTCCCTGGCGGACGCGTACAGCACCGGCTCCAGTCTGATGCCGCAGAAGAAAAATCCCGATTCACTGGAACTCCTTAGGGGCAAGGCGGGCAGGCTGACGGGCAATCTCATGACGCTGCTGGTGGTGCTCAAGGGGCTCCCTTCCACATACGACAAAGACCTCCAGGAAGACAAGGAGCCGCTGTTCGATGCTGTGGATACTCTGAAACTGGCGCTACCAGTGGCCGCTGGTGTCCTGAGCACTCTCACCATCCATCCGGACAGGATGCGGGATGCCCTCAGTGACGATCTCCTGGCGACGGATCTGGCGGATTACCTGGTACGGAAAGGCGTTCCTTTCCGGGAAAGCCACCGCCTGGTGGGCCTGGTGGTACGGCGCTCCGAGGAGCTTGGCGTGCCACTGAGCAAGCTGCACATGCGCGATCTTACCTCCATCAGTTCGGTTTTCGACGATGACGTCGACGGGGTGTGGGATTTCGAAGCATCCGTGGAGCGCAGGAATGTCCTCGGCGGCACATCTGCGGAGACGGTGAAGAGGCAGATCGAGGCGGCGGAGAAGCTGATGCTGACCTTTGGCAGGGAAAGGCGGAAATGACGGAGAAGCGCAACAAGGAGCGTCTGGACGTGCTCCTGGTGGAACTGGGGTTCGCGTGCACCAGATCGAAAGCGCAGCAGCTCATCATGGCCGGCCAGGTGCTGGTGAACGACAGGGTATCCGACAAACCTGGACACCGTGTGCCCCCGGACGCGCACATTCGGATCAAGGAAGGGCTCCCTTACGTTAGCAGGGGTGGGCTGAAGCTGGAGGCGGCGCTGCAGGTATTTACGGTCTCGGTCGAGGGGAAGGTAGCGGCAGATATCGGCGCTTCCACTGGTGGATTCACCGACTGCCTGTTGCAGCATGGCGCCCGGAAAGTGTACGCCATAGACGTGGGATACGGCCAGCTTGCATGGAAGCTCCGCCAGGACCCCAGGGTAGTTGTAATGGAGCGGACGAATATCCGGCACGTGGCCCGGCTGCCGGAGCCGGTGGATCTGGTGACCATAGATGTCTCTTTCATTGGGCTGGAACTGGT
>WFSD01000385.1 GCA_015486235.1 Anaerolineae bacterium | reverse complement strand
GTCCTGTAGATTGCTACCTCCCACCTGGCCCATTTGCTGGTGCCAGTACCTCTCTCCAGTGGCACTTCTTGGGGTTTGACCAACGTTGCTGCAGGATAGCGAGGGATGTCTGAGAAATCACTCTCCACAACCGTGGCATTGGCAGGTGGGTTGACGAGCACGACATTCGTCTTGCTCACCGAGGCCTTGCACCCGCTCAAAGCACTTGCCACCAACAGCAGCAAAGCTACAACAAATAGAAAACAGTACCTGTTCTTGTTCATATTCTTTACCCCTTTCCTGCTTTAGAGGAAAAAAGAAAGCACAGAGCCCCTGCCCCGATCCCCATGGAATTGCAAGGGATATGAGAAATGCAGCGGCTTTTCCACCGACGGGCACACCCTCCAATTCAATCCTGGCAACCCGCCATCCCCAGACAATAGGGAGAAGCAGGTACGCCACCACGAACACTGCCATCACGGAGTCTCCTGCCGCCATCTCGAGAAGTACGATTCGCACCGATGCAAGCGAAGGCGTGGTCATTGAAACATGTTGCTCGAGGGCGGTGATTCTGTCCATGGTGTTTTTCAGCGTATAGGTGGCCCACCAGGACGCAGGCCAAGCCACGCCTACTGCCATGCTCGGTCCAAGCTCTTCTCCCCCACGATTTCCAATTTCTCCGCATAAGAGCCTCACCTTTCCCATAACAACGGCAAAGTAAACATGCCTCAATATCTTCCAAGTGCCCCATCTTCCCGTGCTTTCCTGCAGAACCAGGAGAACACGAGCAAACCAAACGCCAGAGATGCCGCACTCGTCAGCGACAGCCACATCCATCTGGTTGCAATCCCGCCGGTCCCGGCGACCGAGGCACGGGATACATTGATTCCCAACGTCAGCACACGGTTTCTACAGAGAAACACACCGAGGGGATCAACCGCGAGAGCATACATCGGCGGCACGTCCAGGGCGGCTCGCAGACAACGCCCAGGCAATGGTGAGTGCCAGCAAACTCACACTCAAACCAAGGAATAATCGGGATGCTGCCACTCCGGCTGCCTGGCCGGCGAACCACGCTCCGGCGACAAGCCCGGTGGCGCTGAGAGCCATCGCTGCACCGACAGCCTGTCCCCTGAGCCCCTCCGGTATCCTGTCCTGCAACAACGTCATGCCGTTCACCTGGATGCTTCCCATGCCCGCGCCGGCAGCGAGCGCCCCGATGGCGAAGAAAGGCAGACTGTTACCCCACAAAGCGAGTATCCCCAGGGTGAGAGCTACACCGCCGAGGGATATCCCTGTCGTCACAGGGAGGCGCTCCCCCAAAGCGAACATCAAAACAACACCCAAAAGCAGCCCCAGGGACAACACGCCTTCGAATATACCGTACCCGGCTGCTCCGTATTGCAATTCTTCCATGAGCACAGGCATCCGAACATTGAGTACGTTGAGCGTGAAAGTAAGTCCCATAGTCAAGAGGAGAAGGAAGACCCAGAAAGCCTGTCCCATTATCACTCTGAAGAATGCCAGAACGTCCGCGGCAGGTATGTTTTGCGAATGGGGCATCCTTTCGGGAAATGCCGCCGCCAACAACAACGCTCCGGCGACGATATTCGCAATCCCTGCGATGTAGAGAGGCACCACCATGGGAAGCCGGGCAGCCAGAATCCCTCCCGTCGAATAGCCGATCAGAGGAAGGCCCATGCTGACGCCACTGAGCAGACTGTTCGCGCGTTGCAGCTCCTGGGGCGGTACCCAGCGGGGAGTGAGAACTCCCTGGCTGGTGATGACCACGACGTTCAGGGAGTTCACGGTGAACTGGGCAGCGTAGACCATTCCCATCTGAACGGTTCCATAGGCGAACAGGATGCCCAGAGCGACCAGGACGCCGGCACGCAGTACCTGGCTCACGACCAACAGAGGTTTCAGAGATGCCCTGTCGACCAGCCGCCCCAGGAACAACCCCAGGAACCGCGGAACGGACCCCCAGAAAATCGTCTGGGCTACGGCCACCTCCGAATGGGTGACTTGCAATACGAGAAACGGTAAGGCAACGAAAACTATCGAGTTCCCAAAGATCCCAAAAGCCGTACTTCCCACGTATACGAGGAATGACAGCGGGAATCGTCTACGCATGACTCACTCCGTGTGATGATGAATCGACAGTATCGGTGGGCATTTTCTCCCGAATGGCGTTCCGTTCCGACGATGCAAGCAATGCATGCATCAGAAACACATCCCAGACTACAGGATTATTTCTCCAGCGTCACTTTCGTGCATGCTATGTCGCTACTGGAACGGATGACGTACACATGACACTCGACAGGTTTTTGCTCAAGCAAGGTATGCCACATGGTATATTCATAGGAACCGTGTCCGTCACCATCTCCCTTCAGCGATAAGGAGTAAGCTGTGGATTTCGCCCCCTTGGAATCATAGCACCATATCTCCATGTACACCTGTTAGCCTGGGTGCAAGCCACTTACTTCCACCAAGATGGAGCCCGATCCTTTGGGATAACTGGCTTTCACCTTCATGTTCGAGGCCCCGGGAGTGCAGAATGGCTCCGGCGTCGGGGGTAGCATCTCCACGAACTTGCTGGTCGGCGTTGGCGTAGCTGCAGGGGCAGCGGGAGACGGAGAAGCCTTCGGAGCGGCAACTGGCGTCGAGGAAACGCCTGCGCAGCCGGTCAGAAACAACGCAACCAACACCGCCGTGAACACGTACAATGCCTCACCCAGCGATTCGTTCGCCCTCATGCCCTTTCTCACCCCACACTTTCGATGCTTTCTCGCTCGAACTCACTCCATCGATTCTGCTACTTTCAGGAGAGCTTCTTTCTTGAGAGGACCATTGACGGCAATCGTCAAGCCGTCTTCTATCCATTGAAGACTCGGATATCCATCGGTTCCCCTGGCCAGGACTGCGCCCTTGCCGTGGACTTTTACCTTTTCCAGCCCGGCACCCGATGAAAGCAAGGACTTTCCATCAATTCCTTTGGGAGTTCTCGTTTCCATGATCATGAAGCCCTCCGGCCCACCAAGTCCGTACTCCAGCATTACGCCAACACCCCGGTTCCCGTCCTCAAGCAAAGCCCTCACCATGAGCAGCTTGACACCCTTGGGCAGATAAGTCGGTCTCAGCACGTGGAACCCAACCCTCTTGTCCGCATCTTCCAGACTGATCTGCACCGGCTCCGACACGTTCAACTCCCTGGCGCCGCTCGAAGGATGGAATTGGAAGATGTCCTTTGGAAATTGCGGGTCGTATTCCACAGACCTGGCACACATGCACGATTTTCCTTTCGACGTCTTCCACTCCCAGCCCAGAACGTTCCAGGTCTTCGCATCCACCCAGAAAGTCACCCTGGATGGAAAGTTCAGGAAGGGGCTCTCTGCTGCTTTCTCCTTTGGCACGGCTTCCAGCTTGAACGCCTCCCTGCCGGCCATCGTGTCTTTGCTCACTCGCTTGAAATCGCATCCCTTCAGAGCGTATCCCACCATTCCTTGCGTCAGCCTGGGAGAGAACGGGCCGAAGTCAAGGTCGGCCATCCGAGTCGTGAAATACAGATTCCGTTTTGTGTCATACCACCAGGCCTCCTCGCCGTTAGCCACGGCTATGGTCCCTTTCAGGAAGTCCGGGCCTTCCTTGTACTCCATCCGTATTTTGTGGGGACCATCCACCCACTCCTCGATGAGTGTCCGCTCCGAGTTGCTCTGAGATTCGTTCCCCGAAACACCAGGGCGCACCTCCACCACGGCGTGGATGCGCGTCTGCTGCTTCTGCGCCTCTCGCAGATGCGCCACGGCCTCGTCCACCGAAGGCTTCCCGGACATCCCACATGCATTCACCAGGAAAGCCAGGACCAGCAAGACCACCAACGACAGTGTTCTTTTACTCATGTTCCACCTCCCAATGAACCTCTTTCATGTTCTACCTTTCGCCAATCCATCATGCTCCGCATCCTTTGGGGAATAGCACTTCAGAACGCCAAGTGCTCTCCACAGCCTGGCCCACAAACTACTGCCCGGCCACGGAATGCAGAAGAAATCTTCCTCCGGAGCAAAGAGGTCGTCCGGCAACCCGGCAGACCGCCATGACTCCTGCAATTCTCGAAACTCCTCCTCCCTCAGGTGGAGGACCATGGTGTCGTCTTCGTAACGGGCAAACTTTGGATCGCCCTGCACCCCATCTTTGATGGGACTGTCGTCCATGACAAGTCTAAAAGTGAAGGCCACGGAGCAACTTTCCACCCACCTCAGCAACCTCTCGATGAAAGCCGATCGATCATGGAGATCGTCCGGCAGTACCCCTTCGCGACGACTTTCGTCGGACTTGCACCGGTCAGGAGCCATGATCTGGGCTTCGTAGTACCGACACCACCTCCCCACTGTGGCAGCCGTGACCCTCAACGCTGTCGTCATCGGGAAATCAGGGTTGTACCAGTAAAACGTGTCTGCCAGATACGGTACGGTCTGTTTCTCTTTCGGGCGGTTGTCCGACTGGGACTCTGCGGGTTTCACTTCTTATTGCCTTTCCTCAAGCCGTTGGCAGTCAGCCGTTAGCCGACAGCAGCTTTTGTCCTCGCGACAAGCTCTTTGCGAGAGCTAACGGCTATCGGTCAACGGCTAGCGGCTCTTAGTCTTCGGCGGTGAGATTTACCTCATCCGCGTTGCCCGCACTCTACCGCAGGCGGTACAGCCTGAACAGTTACGTTGTTTATTCTCCACCGGATGAATCCGGTTCTTCAGGCGGGCTACGCCGCCAAACAGGACGTTGTCTCGCCCAAGACGCTCCTACGTCGAAAGAACGTCCTGCGCGCAGACAACGCTCTGGTCGGCGCCGAAGGCGCCTCGAGTGCCGAATTTCATTCGGTACTGCAAACGCCGACCGCTTGGGCAGGGACGAGCCCAAAGACAATGACTCTTCAGATCACGGCTTGTAGAGCCGATACGTCCCTTCCAGGAGAGGCTGCATTTGCTTCAAAGCCTTCCCTTCGGGAAACGACGGAGGCGTCTCTTCTTCGAGGAACAAGACTTTGTTGCTGCTGTTCCACATGGCGATGTACAGCAACCCTCCTTCGCTCTCACGCACTTTCACCATCTTCAGTTGCCGACCGCCTACTTTCACAAGGGTGGTCTCAGGCGGCGCTCCATTGCCCGCCGAAGCTATGCTGCGCTTCGCAGCGTCCAAAGCGGTGCTGGCCTTACGGGCGTTGTCATATTCCAGGACGTTCACGTTCAGCGTGCTCTCCGGGCACAACCCGAGATAGTGGTATCCTTTCCTGAAAGCAACAAAAGCAGCCGGAGCGCCTTCGAACTGGTCCGGATAGACGGGAGTAACGTCATTCCATTTGCACTCCGAAAGCTTCCCCGTCACCGACACTATCATTGTCCCGTTGGATTCGTTTTTGCCAACACGCTTCCAGAGATGACTCCCGGCGTAGGCAGCACCTCCGAACAAGACCGCTGCGACCACCAACGCCAGGATCAGCTTGTAAATCTTCTTCCCGGACATATCCTCCCTCCTGTGTACGGAGAACGCGTCATCCTCCTTCGAGACACCTGCTGCCGGGTTCGACGACAAGGAATGCCACCGCCCCCAAGATCGGAACCAGCAACACGACCAGCGCCCACAAGGCACGTGCGGCCTGATCCATTCTGCAACGCCGCAACCGCACGAGAGCCACAATGGCCAGTACTACCCATCCCACCAGGATGAGCAAGTTCAGGCTTTGTGCCGCGGCTAACGTCCAATTCACTCTGCTCATTCCATCGAACCTCCTGACCGACCGACGGGCTCGCCGTCCAGTATAAGCGTGCATGAGGCAGTTTGTCTATGGAGATCTTTTCCTCCCCCTTGGAAATAGGACACAAATCAGTGCCTGCCCTTATCTTTGATCCGCTGTGGTGACCAACGGCCTACGATAAGTTCCAGGAATACCGCATGACTTACCACTTGAGGTCAGGCAACCACGCGATGTAAATGAACATGCCACCTGTTGCCGCTGAAAAAAGATCGAACAAGGACGCAAGCTTGCCAGCGTGGTTTCCTCCGAAAGCTATTGTCGAGGATATGAACAGCACCATGGTCAAGCCGAAGCCAAGTAGCAAACTGAGGACTATCGATGCACTTCTGTGGAGTAATTTCCTCAGAAGCAATGCGAGCACGCCCCCAGCTATGGCGCCAGAAATGGCTGCTACAAGAATGCACCCTATTTTCACTATCCATTGCGTCATACCTCGCTCCCTTCCAGGAATGCGAAGCAAATCCTGAAGCCCGCAGGACTCCCATTTCTACTTCAACCCGTGCTACCGGAAAGGTCCCCCCGCCGAACTGTGTGGACCCACACTTTCGCCGTCCAGTATAACGCGCAGGAGACAAAGACAGCAGGCAGCAGTTAGCCTGCAGCCATCAGCAAAGCCACCCACTCCACTATCCTCGCAGCCGTCACCAGCGCCATCCTGTCTTTCTTCCCCAACCCGCTTCCTTCTATGTGCCTGCTCAGGTAAAGTCTACCAATCACCTCTCCGCGCGATCCGACCGGCAGTTCCACGAAACGTACGTTCATCTCAAGGATTTTGCTATCTTGACCACCTCGCTACCTTCCACATGGCCGCTGATAGTCACCATCAAGTCCCCCTCGATCCAGGACACCGACGACCCAACCTCTCCGGTACTCTCCAATAGCCGCGCTCTCTTGCCCCGCACTTCGATCTCCTTCGTCTCGAAGCCGCTCTTCTTCGTCGGCTCAGGCAGACTCGTCGCCCCAGACTGGTATATCTCGGAGATCACCAAAGGCTTCTCGCCCTTCCTGTAGAACAGGAGAACCGTGGTCGTCTTGCTCACTGCCGAAGGTTCGATGACCCTCACCCCTCTCATCTCGTATCCCTCCGGCAGATACGAGGGCTTCAGGATGTGGAAATCGACTTTCTTCTGGGCTTCTTCGATGGTGTCCACAGTCTCCATTTGGGGCGATTCCATCGAAATCTCTTTGGCTCCCTTCGGCGGAGTGAATTCGAAGAGACCTGCCGGAAACTTCGGGTTGTACTCCACCTTTTCCGTCCGCCAGGACATATGCCCCATCGCCCCTTCCATCTCCCCGCCGAGCATGTTCCAGTTCTTCGCATCGACCCAAAGAGTCATCTTGCTCACACCGGATGCAGCACTCTCTTTCCCTTTCTTGGTCATCGCTTCGATCTTGTACACTTTCCGCCCGGCCATCTCGTCCGTCCCCAGAAACTTGAAATCATACGTATCCAGCGCTTGTCTCACGAAAGACTTCATCGCTTCCGGAGACGGTTCGCCGACATCCGAAAAGTTCGATATCTTCACCCTCATGTAAGTGTTCTCAGTTGGGTTGTAGGTCCACACCGTCTTGCCGTCGAAGACCGTCACCATCCCTTTGACCTGAGCAGGGCCATCTTTGTACTCGATCCGCATCTTGTCGGGCCCGTCCATCCATTC
>WFSD01000384.1 GCA_015486235.1 Anaerolineae bacterium | reverse complement strand
GCAGAAAGGGCCGACAATATGGTAGCGTTTCGTCAAGTGGAACATTGTGGTCATGGTTTCCGATCGAGTTCTATCTGAGGGACGGAGCGCCACCATACGTGTTCATGGGTAGGCGAAGGCAGTGCCTTCGCCTACCCACCACCCACTGTAAGGGGTTTGACAAGCCAGTAGCTCACCGACGAAAATTTGGCCCAGTGGGCGGAATTTTGAATGTGGTGCTGAGCTATTTCGCATGCAAATTGTGTTGTAGAATGCAAAAACCGGCGGCCATGAGACCGCCGGCTTCGTTCTCCATTCCTATTGGTTCAATACATTCCGCCCATGCCCGCTGCCTCGGGACCCGGACCTGGCATCGGTTTCTCCGGTTCCGGAATGTCAGTAATCAGTGCCTCGGTGGTGAGGATCATGGCAGCGATGCTGATGGCATTCTCCAGCCCCCCGCGGGTCACCTTGACGGGGTCGATGATGCCAGCGTCGACCATGTCCACGTATTCCTCGCCGATTACATCGTAACCGATTCGCTTGTTGCCTTTCCTTTCCTGAAGTCTGCGCACATTTTCCACGACCACGGACCCATCCTTGCCAGCGTTCTCGGCGATCATGCGCATTGGCTCTTCCAGAGCGCGATAGAGGATGTTAATGGCGGTAGCCTCATCAGGGTTTTCCGGTTTTATATCATCCAGTACAGGGATTGCATTCAGGAGTGCCACGCCGCCCCCAGGCACGGTCCCTTCCTCGACTGCTGCCCTGGTAGCGCTCAGGGCATCCTCGACTCGATGCTTCTTCTCCTTTAGCTCAGTCTCGGTCGCGGCGCCGACGCGGATGATAGCGACACCCCCGGCCAGCTTCGCCAGCCGTTCCTGCAGCTTTTCACGATCGTAGTCACTGGTGGAATGCTCGATTTCAGCCTTGATCTGCTCTACGCGAGAGCGAATGGCTTTCTCGCCCCCCTTGCCGCCGACTATAGTGGTATCGTCCTTGGTAGAAATCACTTTATCCGCCTGGCCCAGGTCGCTGATCTGGGTGGATTCCAGCTTGCGTCCCAGTTCCTCGGTGATCACCTGACCTCCTGTCAGGACTGCGATGTCCTCCAGCATCCGCTTCCGACGGTCGCCGAAGCCCGGGGCTTTTACTGCCAGCACGTTGAATGTGCCCCTGAGTTTGTTCAACACCAGTGTGGCCAGCGCCTCGCCGTCCACGTCCTCGGCGATGATTACCATCTCGCGTTTGCCCATTTGCACCAGCTTTTCCAGGATTGGGACAATGTCCTGTACAGCGGATATCTTCTTGTCATGGATCAGAATGTAGGGATTTTCCAGTATTGCTTCCATTCGATCGGGGTTGGTGATGAAATACGGGCTGATGTAGCCACGATCGAATTGCATACCTTCGACATACTCAGTTTCGAACTCCAGCCCCTTGGACTCCTCGACCGTGATGACGCCATCCTTGCCGACCTTGTCCATCACCTCTGCGATCAGATTGCCGATCTCTTCATCCTGGGCGGAAATGGAGGCTACCTGGGCGATTTCCTCTTTGGCAGTGACTTCGATAGCTTGTTCCTTGATCGCTTTGGAAAGCGCCTGAGCACCTTTCTCCAGGCCGTGTTTCAGGAGCATAGGATTGGCCCCGGCAGTGACGTTCTTCAGTCCCTCGTCGACGATCATCTGGGCGAGGACTGTGGCGGTGGTGGTGCCGTCGCCGGCGATATCGTTGGTCTTGGTTGCCGCTTCTTTCAGAAGCTGAGCGCCCATGTTCTGGTAAGGCTCTTCCAGCTCGATTTCTTTCGCGACAGTAACACCGTCATGAGTGATGGTTGGTGAACCCCATTTCTTGTCCAGAGCTACGTTCCGCCCTTTGGGGCCCAGTGTGGTCTTTACTGCGCTTGCCAGGGTATCCACGCCGATCTTGAGATTTTTGCGCGCCTCGTCGGAAAACACCAGTTGCTTTGCCATCTTTCATCCTCCTATTTTCGTGATGATTTTGCGCTGTTTTGAAATTAGCACTCTATGATCAAGAG
>WFSD01000383.1 GCA_015486235.1 Anaerolineae bacterium | reverse complement strand
GGCAATCGTGTGGGATTCCAGGCTGGGTCCGCCGGGGCCTGCGGAAAGGGAGGCCTTTCGCAGTCTTGCCCCGCAGGCGAGGTTCGTCGTCGTCGGCAGAGCATCTGTACGGGTCGAGGAGGAGCGGTGGCCTGATGGGAGCATTTTCGTCAGGCGGCCGGTATCGGTGGGAGAGCTGGCGAACGTGGTGATGGAAGCGACGCACCCTCGAGACGCATCGGGTATCAGGGAAGAGGAGGTATGAGCGACAAGGGCAAACGCGGCGTATTTACTTTGGCGTTTCGTGAAAAGAGGTGGAAGTTTCGTGCTGGCATGACTGTGCGGGATGCGATGGTGAAAGCTGGAATCTCGCCGGAAGGCGTTTTGCCGGTGCGGGACGGCAAATTGATAACGGATGACACTATTGTATCTCCAGGCGACGAAATCCGCCTGGTTTCGGTAATATCCGGTGGGTAGTCGGGTTCGGCTGCGGAAGAGAATCGATGCTTCCGCCTGAGAGAAGGAGCGCCACCGTACGTGTTCATGGGTAGGTGAAGGCAGTGCCTTCGCCTACCCACTCCTGTTTCAAAGGCGTCTGGCTATTTCCTTTTCGTACTCTGGGAAATAGCGGCCTATGACTGGCAGGTCGAACGAACGGAGGATTGCCTCTTTTGGCTCATGCTCCAGTAAGAATTTGAAAGACTCTTCCACCAGCCGTTCCGGAGAGCAAGAATCTCCGGCCAGGTGTGAGCAATACGATTTTGCCAGCCGAACTGTATGCTCCGTCTGGCTTTTATTCTCCCCTATCAGCACCAGGAATGAGAAAGTGTCGTCATCCTCTGCAATCCTTTTTACGGTGATCTCAGGTTCTGTCATTTCTCCCTTCCAAGTTACTATTCAGCCTCCCCAACAATAGAACGCTGATGACGCTGATAGGCGCTGATTCTCGCTGATCTTTTCTGGTTTATATGCTTTATCTGCGGGTATCTGCGTTCGATTTGTTCAAGGCTGAACAGTTACCCTTCCAAAACGAAGGCACGCCAATGTGCCTCGGCGTGCCTTGTTCGATTATGTGTCAGAGCGCCATTGCTCGGACTTCCCGGCTGTTAAAACTTACAGCAAACGCGACCGATCTCAGAATATCATCTTCGAGAACTGCTCGTACTTCTTCCATCTCTCGTCGACGACTCTCTGGGCTTCTTCAAAGAGCGCCTGAGCACCTTCCGGATTGTTCTTGAGCAATTCCCTGTACCGGCCCTCGTTCTTCATGTAGTCCATCAGCGGGCGCTTTGGAGGCTTGGAATCAAGCTGCAGCGGCGGCTTGCCCTCGGCTTTCCGCCTGGGGTCGTACCGATAGAGCGGCCAGTAGCCGGTCTCCACGGCTAGCTTTTGTTGGTCAAGCCCCTTCTCCATGTCGATGAGGTGAGCGATACAATGGCTGTAAGCGATGATTATCGATGGGCCATCATAGGACTCGGCTTCTCTCATGGCTTTCAGCGCTTGTGCGTCGTTGGCCCCCATGGCAATCTCAGCCACATACACGCTGCCGTAGGTCATTGCCATCAAGCCCAGGTCCTTCTTCGGGTGGCGCTTTCCGCCGAACGCAAACTTGGCGACTCCTGCCAGCGGCGTGGCCTTGGATGCCTGCCCGCCGGTGTTGGAGTAGACCTCGGTGTCGAGCACCAGGACGTTTACGTTCCTGCCGCTGGCAAGGACATGATCCAGGCCGCCGTAGCCAATGTCATAGGCCCAGCCGTCGCCCCCTATGATCCAGACGCTCTTCTTAACCAGCATATCGGCAAGCGTGTGCAGGTCCCTGGACTTGGGGTCGTCGCGTCCTTCGAGAACTTTCTTGAGCTCGGCAACTCGCTCGCGCTGCTCCTCGATTCCCGCTTCGGTGGACTGATCGGCATTGAGAAGTGCATCAGCCAGATCGTTTCCGATGACGCCTCTGAGGTCGTCGACCAGCTCACGAGCATATTCGGTCTGCTTGTCCACGGTCAACCTCATGCCCAGCCCGAACTCGGCGTTGTCCTCGAAGAGGGAGTTGTTCCAGGCAGGGCCGCGTCCTTCACTGTTGAACGACCATGGGGTTGTCGGGAGGTTGCCGCCGTAGATGCTGGAACAACCTGTGGCGTTCGCCACAATCGCTCTGTCGCCAAAGAGCTGGGTCATCAGCCGGATGTACGGGGTCTCGCCACAGCCTGCGCATGCACCGGAGAACTCGAACAGCGGTCGCAGGAACTGGACATTCTTGACCGTGTTGAACTTCATCGCCGTTTTTGGCATATCCGGGAGCTTCATGAAGAATTTCCAGTTCTCTCTCTCACGCTCCCGAATCGGCAGCTGCGGCACCATGTTGAGCGCTTTGTGCTCCGGATTCTTCTTGTCCGCGACCGGGCAGGCTTCCACGCAGAGCGTACAACCGGTGCAATCTTCAACCGATACCTGGATTGTGTATTTCTTGTTGGTATTCTTGTACTCCTTGAAGTACCTTGCATCCATGTACTTGAAAGAAGGTGGGGCATCTTTCAGGTCTTCTTCGTCTGCTACCTTGGCCCTGATGACTGCGTGTGGGCAGGCCATCACGCATTTGCCGCACTGGATACAGATGTTGGGATCCCACTCTGGAACTTCCAGGGCGATGTTCCGCTTCTCCCACTGAGTGGTACCGCTGGGCCATGTTCCGTCTTTCGGGAAGACGCTGACCGGCAGATCGTTCCCTTCGCCAGCGATGAGCCTGGCGGTGACTTTCTGGACGAACTCCGGCGCTTCCGGCGGAACCGCTGGCGGCATGGCGATGTTGCTGGTAACACGACCCGGCACTTTGACCTCGTGCAGGTTCTCCAGTGCTGCATCCACGGCCTGGAAGTTTTTCTGCACGATCTCCTCGCCCCGCTTGCCGTAGGTTTTCCGGATTGCTTCCTTGATCTTCTGGATTGCCTCGTCGAAGGGAATGACGCCGCTGATGGCGAAGAACGCCGTCTGCATGATGGTGTTGATCCGGACGCCCAGCCCGACGTCTTTTGCGACTTTGTAGGCATCGATGACGTAGAACTTCAGGTTCTTGTCTATGATGGTCTGTTGGACTTCACGCGGCAGGTGATCCCAGACTTCGTCCGGCCCGTATGGAGCGTTCAGGAGGAACGTTGCGCCTTCTTCGGCGACGTCCAGGACTTTGTACTTCTCGAGGAAGATGAACTGATGTACGCCTACGAAGTTCGCTTTTCTGATCTGGTAAGTGCTGTGGATCGGCCTGGGGCCAAAGCGCAGGTGGGAGATGGTCTTGGCCCCTGCCTTCCTGGAGTCGTAGACGAAGTATCCCTGGGCATAGAAAGGCGTCTCCTCGCCGATAATCTTGATGGAGTTCTTATTGGCGC
>WFSD01000382.1 GCA_015486235.1 Anaerolineae bacterium | reverse complement strand
TCGCGACGGCGGAGCGCCGTCATAGCTTCTTCTATGGGAGGTAGACATAGATGATCCAAGTCGAAAACCTCACCAAGTACTACGGTGACTTCCCTGCACTCCGAGGTATCTCTTTCAGGGTGGAGAAAGGAGAGATACTGGGCTTCCTTGGCCCAAACGGCGCAGGGAAGACCACCACGATGCGTATTCTGACCGGCTATATGCCCCCAACCGAGGGGAAAGCGGTCGTCGCAGGATATGATTCATTCACCCAATCGCTGGATGCCCGCAAGCGCGTGGGCTACATGCCAGAGACCGTGCCCCTCTACAAAGACATGGCCGTGGCGGGATATCTGGATTTCATGGGAAAGCTTCGGCATATCTCCGACAGAAGAAACCGGGTTGCCCAGGTGATGGATCGCCTTGGGCTCACCAATAGAGCGGACACTGTCATTGGCAAGCTCTCCAAGGGGTACCGCCAGCGTGTTGGACTTGCTCAGGCATTGCTCCACGACCCCGAGGTCCTGATCCTGGATGAGCCGACCATCGGCCTGGACCCGCGGCAGATCATCGAGGTGCGGGAGTTGATCCGCTCTCTGGGGGGAGAGCGAACTATTATCCTCAGCACCCACATCCTGCCGGAGGTGAGCCAGGTTGCCAATCGAGTGCTCATCATCAACAAGGGCAAGATCATGGCCGAGGATTCACCGGATCGCCTCACCACACAGCTGAAGGGGGGCGAGAGGGTGCAGGTAGTGCTTGGCACCGAGCCAGAGAATGCCGTCGAGGTGCTCTCCGGAGTGCCTGGTGTGCTGAAAGTGGAAAGCATGGGTACAGGAACATACGACCTGACTTGCTCCCTGGACAAGGACCCCCGGCCCATCCTGGCGAAGAACATCGTCGATCGAGGATGGCCGCTCCTCGAGCTCAAGCGCGTCGGGATGAGCCTGGAGGAGGTATTCCTCCAGCTCACCACCGAGGAAGAATCCGCAGAGAAAACGGAGGGAGAAAATGCGTAACCTGATAACCATCGCCCAAAGAGAACTCTCTTCTTTCTTTGTTTCTCCCATCGCATACGTGGTCACAGCGGCATTCCTGGCCGTCGCTGGCTACCTCTTCGTGATGATCATGTTCATCACCAGGGAGGCAAACCTGCGTTACCTCTTTGGCAACCTGGTGGTGATCTTGTTCTTCGTGGCGCCAGCAATCTCCATGCGGCTGCTCTCGGAGGAAATGCACTCTGGGACCATAGAACTCCTTCTGACCAGCCCTGTCCGCGATTGGGAGGTAGTATGGGGGAAGTGGCTGGCCGCTTTCGTGCTCTTCCTGGTCATGGTTGCCCTCACCTTGTTCTACCCGCTGGTGCTCCATTTTCTGGGAAATCCCGATTGGGGAGCGGTAATCGGCGGCTACATCGGGTTCATCCTCATCGGGGGGACGTTCCTGGCCCTGGGTGAGCTCACCTCGTCCATGACATCGAACCAGATCGTTGCTGCGGTGCTGGGGGTGGCTTTGATAATCATCCTGTGGCTGATAGGCGCCCTGGGAGATTACACCGGCCCGGCCCTCGGCAGTTTCCTCAAGGAGTTAGCCATATCGGACCACTACTCTGACTTCATGAAAGGGGTGGTGGACACCAAAGACGTCCTGTACTACCTGAGCATCATCGTGGGGAGCCTTTTCCTCTCCACGCAGATACTTCAGAGCAGGAGGTGGCGACAATGAACCGGGAACTGCGCGAGAAAATTGCGCCCTGGAGCGCGTGGCTTGGTGTGATCCTGTTGGTGGCAGCTCTGGTGGACTCCTCGATCAAGAAAGGCCCTACGTGGCTGCCCGTCGTCCTGCTTTCCGCAGGTGTGGTGCTGATCCTGCTTTACGCCTTGCTCCGGCCGGACGAAGTCCGCAAAGTGCTGACCGGGCGTAGTGCCCGATACGGCAGCAACGCCGTCGTCTTGAGCGTCGCTGTCCTGGGGATTCTCTTCTTCCTCGATGTCTTGGGGATAAAGTATCACAAGCGATTCGACCTTACGCAGAACAAGCAGTACACGCTTTCTCAGGAGACAATCCAGATAATCCAGAACCTGAAAGAACCTGTGGAGATAATCGGGTTCTTCTCGGAGAACGATAGCCGCCGAGACAACATCGGAGGGCTGCTGGACGAGTACGTTTACCACAGCCACGGCAAGGTGAAATACCGCTTCGTCGACCCGGACACCAACCCAGCCCTCGCCAGAAAGTACAAGATATCCAGCTATGGCATCCTGGTTTTCATCCGGGGGAAGAAAACTCAGCAGTCCTATGCCATGGACGAGCAGGACATAACCAGTGGTATCCTCAAAGTGAGCCGCGAAAAGCCGCTCGTGGTGTATTTCACCACAGGCCATCAGGAACGGGGGCCGGAGGAGTTCAACCAGAAAGGATACAGCACCATCACCAGGCTGCTGGGCAAGGATAACTACGAGGTCAAAACCCTGAATCTGGCCACGGTGACCGGCACCCTCCCCAGCAACATGGCGGCACTTGTGGTAGCGTCACCGCTGAAGCCATTCGCCCCCAAAGAAGAGAAAAAACTGCGGGATTACCTGGACAAGGGCGGCAAATTGATGATCATGACCGATCCTCAGGCGCCCATCCCAATCTCTGACACGCTGAAGAACGAGTGGGGAATCACTTTCGACAATGACGTGGTGATAGACCCATCGAACTCTTTCTTTGGGGATGTGGCATCGCCAGCGGTGAGTCAGTACCGATTCCACTCCATCACCAAGGACCTGAACGGCCTGATGAGCTTCTTCCCGCTGGCCCGGAGCATCACCATCACCAGGACAAACTACCCCACAATCACTGTAGACTCCCTGGTCGATACCAGCAAACGGAGCTGGGGTGAGACCGATCTAACCAATAGCCATGCTCATTTCGACAAAGGGAAAGATCTGCGGGGGCCACTGGTACTGGCGGCAGCTGGCACCAACAAGAACACCAAGGCGCGGCTGGTGGTTTTCGGCGACTCTGATTTCGTGAGCAACGGGGTGCTGGGTGCAGTTCAAGGGGCGTTTGGCAACCCGGATCTCTTCCGTAACTCGGTCAACTGGCTGACAGAGGAGAAAAGCTTGATTGCCATCGGCCCTAAGCCGCCTGCCATCCACTCCATCCGCCCCATAACCGGCGCAGAGCAGAAATTGCTCCTCTACACCCTGGTGATCTTCCTGCCGGTGATCGTGCTCCTGGCAGGCGCGCTGGTGTGGGTGCGTAGAAGGTGAAACGCACCGTATAGGGGCGACTTGCAGGTCGCCCCACGGGCGCCGGCCGGGTGACGTGCTCTGACGTATGAATCCTGGCCGGAAAGGCGTCCTGACCAAACCGACGCCCGGCACATGGGCTCAGCAACGCTGAACCCCATTGCAGGAATCAACAATGGCAGGCCTGCAGTCATCGCAATGGTTGGAGCCCGCTTTACAGAAGGAATGTAACGAATTGGCGGTTTTTGCATCTATAATTTGAACAGGAGAGGTGGAAGCCATGCGATGGAGAAACACTCTCGTAGCATTGATAATTCTCGCCCTACTGGGGGGATACGTCGGATATTTCGTGTGGGGAGGACATGGCGCTGGGAAAGGCACCCCAACTCCAGCACCGACGCCCGTTTTGCACGACGTGAGATTCAATAACGTAGATGGGGTGTTGATTGCAGGGAAAGATCACCTGCTTTCGCTGCACAAAACCAAGGACAATAAGTGGGAGATGCTGGCACCAAGGCCAGGGCCAGCCGACGGGGAACGGGTCAGAAGGGTGTTGAAAGAACTGGTCGATGCCAGTCCAAAGCGGGTGATCACAGGAACGTTGCAACTGAAAGACTTCGGACTGGACAAACCCGCGTGGCACATAACTTTCAGGGACAAAGACAACGAGGTACATACCCTCAAAGTTGGAAACAAGAACCCAAATGGGCTTTACTATTACGTCCAACTGGACAAAGGCAAGAAGGTGTACATGCTATCGGCCATCGCGGTGGATGACGTGACCGACATGGTCTCGTCTCCACCTTTGCAGAAGCCGACGCCGATGGCCACGCCAGCTTCGACCAGCTAAGACTTATCCCTCAGGGCGATTGAAGAAAGAGAAAGGAGATGCTTACTGTGGCGATTCCGGAGGACGTGCTGCAACTGGAAGAAACCGGTGAACAGGATAACTTCCGATCGGCGGTGGACGCCCTGCTCAACCTCGGCGGCGATCAGGGATACGTCACCTACGACGACATCATCGCCGTGTTCCCCGAAGCAGAAACGAACCCGGAACAGGTGGACGAGCTTTTTTCCATTCTGTTCGAGCACGGGATCGAGGTGGGGGAAGGGGAAGAGAAGAAGCAAGCCGCAGCTAAGGTAGCCAAAGAACGCCAGCCTGAGGGAGCGATAGAGGTCGATGACTCCGTCAGCTTGTACCTGCGGGAAATCGGGCGTGTTCCATTGCTCACCCAGGCAGAAGAGGTCGATCTGGCACAGAAGATCGAACAGGCGCGCTTCGCCAAAGCCAGACTGGAAAAAGGCGGTAAGAACCTTTCTCCAGAAGAACGGAAAAAACTGAGACGGGTGATAGAGATCGGTGCGAGAGCCCAGGATCATCTGATAAAAGCCAATTCCAGGCTGGTGGTGAGCGTGGCGAAGAAATATGTGGGTCGCGGCGTCCCATTCCTCGACCTGATTCAGGAGGGGAATATTGGCTTGATCAGGGCGGTCAAGAAGTTCGACTACCACCGCGGTTACAAGTTCTCCACCTATGCTACCTGGTGGATAAGGCAAGCGGTAACCAGGGCCATCGCCGACCAGGGGCGCACGATCCGTGTGCCAGTACACATGTACGAACAGATCAATCGCCTCACCAGGGTAAGCCGTGAACTGGCTCAAGAGCTTGGGCGTGACCCGACGACGGAGGAAGTTGCTGAGGCGCTCGGCGTGCCCAAGCAGAAAGTGGATCAGATCATCAAAGTTTCCCAGCGGCCTCTCTCGTTGGAGATGCCTGTGGGTGAAGAGGAAGACAGCTACCTGGGCGATTTCATCGAGGACGTATCCGCCGCATCTCCCACCGACGAAGCTGCACACCGGCTGCTGAGGGAGTCCCTGGACGAGATTTTCGAATCCCTGACGCCAAGGGAGGTACGAATCCTCCAGCTCCGGTTCGGCCTCATAGACGGCTATAGCTACACTCTGGAAGAGGTTGGACAGAAGTTCGGCGTGACCCGCGAGCGGATACGGCAGATCGAGGCGCAAGCCCTGGGCAGGCTCCGGCATCCGAGCCGCGCCCGCAAGCTGCGGGACTACATGAGGTAAAGCCACAAGTCCGATGCGTGCGCTCGCTGTGTGCCGGACAAAAAACGGAGGTGTTCATGCCCGGAGAGGTTCTTTACAGATGCAAAGCCCCTGGCAACCACATCGTGGAAGTGGTACGGGGCGATCTGACGGAAGAGGAAGTGGACGCTATCGTCAACGCAGCCAACGAGCATTTAGCCCATGGCGGCGGCGTGGCCGGGGCCATCGTCCGCCGAGGCGGTGACATCATCCAGCAAGAAAGCAATGGGTGGGTACAAAGGCATGGGCCGGTGCCTACCGGGTCGGCGGCGATAACAAGCGCCGGCAGGCTGCCAGCGAAATACGTCATCCATGCGGTGGGGCCAGTCTGGGGCACGGGCGAGGAGGAATGGCATCTGAGCAGCGCCATTTTCACATCCCTCTCCATCGCCGAGGTCAAGAAAGTGGAAACCATCGCGTTCCCGGCCATCTCGTCCGGGATATTTGGATTCCCAAAAGATCTGTGTGCTAAGGTGTTCTTCGACGCCATCTGGCAGTATTTCGCGGATCACCCAATGAGTGTCATCCAGAAAGTCCGTCTGACCAATATCGACAGGCTTACGGCCAACATCTTCTTGGAGGAAGCCAAACGCCGGTGCCCGGAGGATGGAGAAAAAGGGGACACGGCCTGAAAGACGCCAACGATAGGAGAATTGTCGCATGATGCAACCTGATTGGATGTCAGAAGCTGAGTCTCTACAGCCCCGGATGGTAGCCTGGCGCAGAGACTTCCACATGCACCCGGAACTTGCTTTCCACGAACATCGGACTTCCGAGATCGTCGCTGAGACATTGCGTTCCCTGGGGCTGGAAGTGCGCACGCACGTAGGGAAAACGGGGGTGATTGGGCTGCTCCACGGGTCCAAACCCGGCCCTGTGGCAATGGTCCGTTTCGATATGGACGCTCT
>WFSD01000381.1 GCA_015486235.1 Anaerolineae bacterium | reverse complement strand
TTTCGGAGGCGATCCCCGGCCTGGTGGCGGCGATCCGGTTCGAGAAGAGCATGAGGTGGAATGCCAGCGACGTCGCTTTCTCCCGTCCCATCCGCTGGTTCGTGGCGCTCCTGGGGAAGCCGGTGGTGCCTTTCACCTACGCCGACGTTCCCGCCGGCAGGCACAGCCGTGGTACCCGCCCCGACGGTTCCCCGAGGCTGCCCATCCCCTCGGCCGAGGCGTACTGGGACGTGATGGCACAGCAGAAAATCGTGGTGGACAGGGACGCGCGGCGGGAGGAAGTCGCCCGGCAGGTGCGATCATTGGCAGAGAGCGTCGGCGGTGTGGTGCCGGACGACCCGGCGCTGCTGGACGAGGTGACGAACCTGGTGGAACGCCCCCACGCCATCCTGGGGACTTTCGATCCGGAGCACCTGAGGATACCCCAGGACGTGCTGATAACCGTCATGCGGAAGCATCAGCGGTACTTCCCGGTGGTGGACGCCGATGGAAAGCTGATGCCATATTTCGTGGCGGTGCGAAACGGCGACGGACGCCACGTGGATGTGGTCCGCCGGGGGTACGAGGCAGTGCTGCAGGCCCGCTACGCCGACGCAGATTTCTTCTTCAAGTCGGACACGAAGCACCACCTGGAGGACTTCCTCCCACGGCTCGGCACGCTGACATTCCAGGAGCAGCTTGGCTCCATGCTGGACAAAGTCCATCGGCTGGAGGAACTGGCCCCGTGGGTGGCGGAGCGGCTGGGCTACGGCGGCGAGGATGTGGAGCGGACCAGGCGTGCCGCCCACCTCTGCAAGGCAGACCTGGCGACCCAGATGGTGGTGGAGTTCACCAGCCTCCAGGGGGTCATGGGGCGTGAGTACGCCCTCCGCTCCGGCGAGGAACCGGAGGTGGCCCAGGCGATCCTCGAACACTACCTGCCCCGGTTCTCCGGCGACATCCTGCCGAAGACAAAGCCGGGCATCGCCGTCAACCTGGCGGACAGGCTTGACAGCCTGACGGGGCTGTTCTCCGTAGGGCTGGCTCCCACCGGTTCCGCCGACCCGTACCACATGCGACGGGACGCATTGGGCATAGTGCAGGTGTTGATAGGGTGCGGCGTCTCTTTCTCCCTGGAGGCCGGCGTGAAGGAAGCTGCCAGGCATCTGCCAGTAGAGGCTACTCTGGAACGACAGACCGATACGCTGGATTTCATCCGCGGGCGTCTGAAAGTCTGGCTGCGGGATCAGGGACTCCGGTACGACGTGGTGGATGCGGTGCTGGCGGAACTGGGCGACAATCCCTACCGTGCCTACCTGACGGTGAAGTCGCTGGAGAAAGTGGTGAACGAGCCGGATTGGGAGGAGGTGTTCATGGCGTATTCCCGGAGCAAGCGGATTGTCCGGGCGATAGAGGAGCGATACCCGCTTCTTCCGGAGCGGCTGAAAGAACCCGCGGAGCAAGAGCTACTGGCGGCGTACCGGGAATGGGCACCGAATGTGGAGGCATCCAGGACGCCAGAGGCATTGATGGAGGTGCTGCGGGCACTGAAAGACCCCATCAACCGCTTCTTCACCGAAGTTCTGGTGATGACGGAGGATCGGGAGATACGTGAGGCGCGCCTGGGTCTGGTACAACACGTGGCAGCCCTTCCCGACGGCATCGCCGACCTGAGCAGGCTGCAAGGGTTCTAAACCGGCGGAGCAATGGCATTGCTTTCTGTCATGCTGTGCTCAGGGTGTCGTTGCCAATTGCTTCTGAGCGCTACCAATTCGTTTCGATGGGTGGCGGGCAGGTGAAGGCAGTGCCCTCGCCTGCCCATGAATACATACAGTGGCGCACCGTCTCTCAGATAGGTTTCGATCGGAAATCGTGCCCACGACGTTTCGCTTGACGAACCACCAGTTCCTTATGGTTGCGAGATGAAAAGTCGATTTCTCACCCGAGTGTCCCTGCCGCTATTGCTGATGGCGGCAGTACTGGCAGTGTTTGCACAGGCATCATGGGCTGGCCGGGATTCGCCAGCCGATTTCCCCTCTGCACCGAATGCGTCCAGGTCAGCCGGGGAGTACATCTATCCGATCGCGCTACCCCCTGTGGGGGGTAGCACTTTCTCCGCGAGAGCTCTCGATGGTATCTGTCCAGGCGGCGTCGTCTCCGTAGAGCCACTGGGGTATTTCCGTGGCCTGCGTCTGGGCCGCGTCCGGACGCGCGGGCGTTGCAAGGGGGAACAGCTCGCCGGGGCAACCTCTGGCTCCGGCGACCTGGCGGTGGACGACATCCTCCCCGCCCTGCTGAACCCCGATCAGGCGCAGCTATGGCTGGATGAAGACCCGCCGGTACGCTCGGCCACGGTCTACACACTTCCAACCCACGCCTGGCGGATCGGGATCACTGCCGACGGTGTGTACCGCATCACGTACGATGCGATGAGCACCGCCGGAGTGCCACTTTCCGGAGCCACCCCAGCCGATTTTCACCTTCTTTCCATGGGTCAGGAAGTTGCGCTCCAGGAGATCGGCATGGAGGATGGCTCCATCGACCCCGGAGATGCTTTCGCCTTCTACGGCCGGAAGTTCCACGGTTCGGTTCAGGACGAGAAATACACTGACGAGAACGTCTACTGGCTCACTGTGGATTCGTCGTCGCCGGGGCTCAGGATGGCAGCCGTGGACGTGACGCCCTCCGGCACGGGGGCTCCTGTGCAATCCTACGACGCCACCTCCCGCACCGAGGAGGACAACATCTACTGGGCCCGCTGGAGCGACCATCCTGGCACCCAGGATACATGGTTCTGGGAGCGGGCCATCGCCGCCGGACACGACGTGACCCGCACGTATCCCATCACCATCTCCGACATGGCAGGGTCCTCCGGATCCTGCGTCTTTCGCGCCGAAGTCGCCGCCAGAAACCACAACGACGCTGTGTCGCCCGACCATCACATCCGGTGGAGCCTGAACGGCGTGCCGGTTGGTGAGGACCGGTGGGACGGCAAGGTCGGGCTGGAGGTATCGCATGCATTCTCCTGCACCCTTTTGCACGACGGCGTCAACACCATCGGCATGGCTCTGCTCACGGACGCCGGGACTCAGGATGTCTATTTCGATTGGGGGGAGGTATCCTACCCACGCCGTTTGGAAGCGGAAAGCGGGGCGCTGGAATTCCGGGCACCTCTGTCAGGACTCGGCGCGTACACCGTGACCGGCTTCTCCAAAGCCCCGACGTATCTCTACATGGCGCTCGATCCCCGGCGTCCAGCCGTTCTTTCGGGGGCCAAAGTGTCCGCTTCGGAGGAAGGGTACGCCGTTTCCTTCGAGATCAGTGTCCATGGAGGACTGCTTTTCGTCCTCTCCGAGACAGCTTCCGACGTGGTTCTGGAGCCGTACTCGCCGCCGGAAAATCTGCTCCATCCCGCCACGGGCGCCGATGAGATTATCGTGGCTCCATCGGCTTTCTACACCGCCACACTCCCGCTGGCGGACCTGCACCGGAGCGAAGGACTCAGGGTGAAAGTGGCCCGTGTGGAAGATCTGTACGCTCTCTTCAACGGCGGCGTCTTTCACCCGAAAGCGATCCGCGATTTCGTTGCCTACGCGTACGCTCACTGGCCCGGCCCGCCTCCGTCGTATCTGCTGCTGGTGGGGGATGGGCATTTCAACTTCAAGGGACATAATCCCTCGGTTTACGGCCAGCCCGGCCCGGAGTACATCCCGCCGTACCTGGATTTTGCCGACCCGTTCCAGGGCGAGGTGGCGGTGGACACCATGTACGCTTCCGTGGTGGGGGACGATGACTTTCCAGATCTGTTCGTGGGACGGGTTCCGGCGGATTCCGTGGAAGAGGTGGAGGAGTTCGTGGATAAGCTACGTGCCTATTCCGAGGGTGTGGCAGGTAGCTGGCAGAAGCGCGTGATCCTGGCGGCGGACAACGTGCCGGACAAAGCGGGGGATTTCCGTGGCGTTGTGGAGGATCTGGCAGATGAATACCTGGGGCACATGGAAGTGACGAAAGTCTACCTGAATGATTACTGTGGCCCACCGAACAGCCAACCCCGAACGTGTGCCATCACCGCCACGAAAGCGCTGACCCAGGCGTGGAGCGCCGGGGCGAGCCTGCTGACATATGCTGGCCACGCGTCTGTTCATCGTTGGGCCCACGAGCCGCTGTTACTGAACACCCAAATCCCGACCATCAAGCCGTCGCCCGGCCTGCCGTGGGTTATCTCGCTGGACTGCCTCGATGGGTATTTCATGCTGCCACCAAACTATCCGGGGATCCCGAGCACACGTTCGATGGCGGAAGTGGCAGTCATGCTCCCGCGACGTGGGGCTATCGCTTACTTTGCCCCCTCTGGCCTTGGGGATACCGACGACGAGGCAGCGATAGCCGACGCCATTTATTCCGGGATTTTCAGGCACCACATAGTCCGCCTTGGGCCTCTGACGACCCTGGGACGGCTGGCCTCCGGAACCCATCTACTCAGGACCTATACCCTTTTCGGCGATCCGGCGACCGTTCTGCACGTGCAGACTTTCGATCTCTACCTTCCGTTGTTCCGGAAGTAGGGTGAACTGCTGGTTCGCTGCCTGGCGGAGGGCGCAGCGCACTGCGCCCCTTCCGCCCGCTGAACCGAGTGCCAGAGATATTTAAATTTCCCCCTCCTTCAACATCTTGTTGAGGGTTTCCGCCTGCACATAACCAACCACCTCGATATCCTGATCCTTTACCCCTTTGATCTCCCCCACGGCCTGCCGTATCTCAACCACCAACGGCACCGCTATCGGGCATATAGGGGACGAGGGCCTGAACCTGTAGTGGACCGTGCCGTCGGGGTCCACCCGCAGGTCTTCTACCAGCCTCATCCTGATGACATCCACGCCGGTCTCGGGGTCCATGACCATCTTGAGACGCCAGAGTATGGTCTCTTTCAGGGTTTCCGGGTCTATCCTTTCCTCGTCCATCAGATGTACTCCTCCGGCACCTCGTCCGCGAACCCCCTGACCCCGCGCCACACCTGCTCGATCTCCGCGGAGACGGCACTATCCGGCGCGTATTCGGTCACCGGCAGTCCGTGGACCATTGCTTCTGTCACCACTGCGTCGAAAGGGACGCGACCTGCCACCGGCACGTCGTTCTCTCTGCAAAACCCCTCGATTTCATCGGTACGCGCCGGGTTGATGTCGGATTTATTGATAGCGACCAGAGATGGCACACCGAAATGGTTTGTGGTTTTCAGCGCCCGCTCCAGATCGTGAACGCCGGAGACCGTCGGTTCCACTACGATGAGAGCTGCATGGGCACCGGAGACTGCCGAGATCACGGGGCAGCCAATCCC
>WFSD01000380.1 GCA_015486235.1 Anaerolineae bacterium | reverse complement strand
TGCCTCGAAGCCCGCTCTGTCCCAATTGACATCCACTCCCGGCTCTGATACAATGCCTCCGTGCGCCCCCATCGTCTAGAGGTCCAGGACACCGGCCTTTCAAGCCGGTAACAGGGGTTCGAACCCCCTTGGGGGCATTTTTCTTTTGCACCGGCCAACGCCATCCCCGGATATCTCCACTGGACCCCAGCGAATCGGCGAAAAGACTTTCCTCGCGGTGAAGGGTCTTTGTCAAAAGCTGTCATCCTGGCCCCCCGGAATGCTTCGCTCTCCTGATTTGGCTTTTGGCGGGAAAAAAGGTATCTTTCAGGGCGACGATGCGGAACCGGCGTGGTCCTCGCTGCGTCTATGTGGTGAACCGTGGAAAGTTGCAGCAGGCCACGGTCGGCACGAACACACAGACAGGAATCTGACCATGTATCAGAACTCATACAAACGCGAGTACGAAACGAAGCAGCACAGAGGGTGGGTCTACTGGCTCGCCCTGGCGGCCGTCCTTACTTCGCTGCTGGTCATGGTGATAACGGTATCCGCCGTCGCCATCTACGCCAGCGTAGCTGCGAACCTGCCCGACCCAGGCACCCTGCGCTCCAGGGTGAACTCCTTCTCCAGCACACGGATCTACGACAGGGACGGCAATCTGTTGAACGAGGTGTTCTCCCCGACTGAAGGCCGCAGAACTATCGTGCCACTGACGCAGATATCCCCGTGGATGGTACAGGCAACGGTCGCGGTTGAGGATGCCGATTTCTACAAGCACCACGGCGTCGATCCCAAGGCGGTCCTGCGGGCTATCTGGATAGACCTGCGGTCCGGCGGAAAGCCGGTGGCGGGCGGAAGCACCATCCCGCAACAGTTGGTGAAACTTGCATTCCTATCGCCCAGCCGGACGCTGAAACGCAAGGTCGAAGAGGCGATCCTGGCACAGGAGATCAGTCGCAGGTACACCAAGGACACGATCCTGGAGCTTTACCTGAACGAGATATACTACGGCAACCTGGCCTACGGCATCGAGGCAGCCTCGGAGACATATTTCGGCAAGCACGCCGCCGACCTCACGCTGGGGGAGGCAAGCCTTCTGGCCGGACTGCCCCAGGCTCCGGCATATTACGACCCTTACACCAACTGGAATGGTGCCCGAGAGCGGCAAAAGACAGTGCTTCGGCTCATGGTAGAGCAGCACTACATCGCACAGGGGCAGGCGGAGGCCGCCTGGCACGAGATGGATGGCGGGCCGAAGAAAGTGCTGAAACGCCGGACCGTAACCCTGAAAGCACCCCATTTCGTCATGTACGTCCGGCATCTGCTGGAGGAAGCCTACGGCCCGGAGATGGTCTACCGCGGCGGGCTACAGGTTTACACAACCCTGGACTTGGGGCTCCAGGCAGAGGCACAGCGCCTTGTGCGGGAGCACGTCCAGGAAATGAAAAAATATCACGCCACCAACGGAGCCCTGGTCGCCATACGCCCCGGCACCGGCGAAATCCTGGCGATGGTGGGGAGTGTGGACTACAATGCAACGGACATCGGTGGACAGGTGAACGTAACGATTCGCCCGCGTCAGCCCGGCTCGGCCCTCAAGCCTTTCGTGTACCTTACCGCTTTCACCATGCCAAAAGATTGGTGGACCCCTGCCACGACGATCATGGACGTGAAGACAAAATTCCCCGATGGGCCGGACCGGATATACATCCCCACGAACTACGACAAGAGAGAACATGGAATGGTGACCGTGCGGAAGGCGCTGGCGAATTCGTACAACATCCCCGCGGTCAAAGCGCTCCAGCACGTGGGGCTCGATCGCTTTCTGAAAACCGCCAGCGCGTTTGGGATGAAAACTTTGACCCGGAAAGGACACCCGCCGTATGGGCTCTCGCTGGCGCTGGGCGGTGGCGACACCACATTGCTTGAGTTGACCGACGCTTACGCCGCGTTGGCTGCCGGAGGCACTTACGTCCCACCCCAGCCGATCCAGTGCATCCGGGATTCGTCCGGCAAGCTGCTGGGGCTGTTCGTGGAGCACCCGACGGCTCCAGCGTGTACTCAGAAGGCGCCGGACAAAGTCTTCCTGCCGAACAAGAAACAGGTCGTTTCCCCGGCTTACGCCTACCTGATCACCAGCATCCTGAGCGACAGGGAATCGAGGAAGCCCGCATTCGGCAGGGCCGGCAGGTATCTGGAGCTCCCCGATCGCCCCGTGGCAGCCAAGACCGGCACCACCAACGATGACCGCGACGGCTGGACAGTCGGGTACACACCCGATCTGGCAGCGGGGGTCTGGGTGGGGAACAACGACAACACGCCGATGAAAGATCGCCCGGGAGTGCTTTCGGCTGGACCCATCTGGCACGATTTCATGCTGGCGGCGACAAAAGGGACGAAACCCCGCGGGTTCCAGCAGCCGAAGGGGATCGACCACATCACCATCTGCGCCGATTGCGGCACCATGCCGGGCAAGTTCTGTCCTCCGGGTCTCCGGGTGGACGAGATGTTCGTCCACGGGAGGGGGCCGCTGGGGCCGGACCACGATATCCACAAAGAGGTCGCCATCTCCGTCCTGGATGGGAAGCTGGCCGGGCCGGACTGCCCGGAGCACCTGACGGAGAAGAAGGTGTTCGCTGTCTACCCGGAGAAATACCGGGAATGGGCGGAGAAACATGGCATCCCTCAGCCTCCCAAAGAGACCTCGCAGGCGTGCTTCAAGCCAGTGTTGAAAATCGATGTCCCGAAAGAGGGCGAGGA
>WFSD01000379.1 GCA_015486235.1 Anaerolineae bacterium | reverse complement strand
GAAAAGCTCAGCCTAGCAGGGCAGCCCGATTGTCAAAACTCCAATTCTCGACCTTGTCGAATTTATCGTAGGGGCAAAGCATATCACAAAGGTAAACAAGGGGCAAGTTCTCCCGGTACGTTACACAGATGCGGGCCTTCGGAGTAAATCGCAGGCCCACGCCGCTCCTCGAGCTTTTTCGACATGCCTGAAGCATGGCACGCCCCATCGCTTGGGGTTGGCAGCACTGCACTTGCCCTTGAAGGGTCTTAATGCAACCGACGAGGTTCTCTATACTACCTGGAACGTTGTCGCCAATTCGCTGAACCAGTGGTCCCATGCCCTTACCTTCGTGACGGTGCTGCGGTTAAATATTACGCCACCCTTTTGACAAAGAAAAGTGTTAAACCTATAATGGCCGCGTATGTGAGAGAGCCCACCAGATTCAAGGCTCCGACGAGGGACAGGGCTTGAAAGCGGTGCTCAGTCGGGTGCTGCTTTTTCATTGTGGTGACAAAACCGACGTAGAGTCTATTCGAAAACTTCGATATGAGGTGCTTATGGGTGTACGAAGGCATTGCTTTTGCTTCCCGGCAGGCTTTTCGGATAGGCACTCAGTACATGGCTCTTTTCGTCTATGGCATTTCGCAACCCTGCTGACCTCAGGAGCCATCGTCGGTTAACGAAGGCATCAATCCGCAAATCGTTGGGAGGAAAAAATGGCAGTAGAGGATCTTGTTATCCGTATCGGTGGGGAGTCGGGTGAAGGGATCGTGACCACCGGTGAAATTCTCTCCAGAATAGCCGCATTTACCGGTTACGAAATCTTTACTTTCCGTACTTACCCTGCAGAAATCCTGGGCGGACACGTCGTGTACCAAATGCGTGTCTCGACCCATCCCGTTGGCTCCCGTGGCGATCAATTGGATGTACTCCTGGCAATGAACCAGGAAGGGTATGATAGACACATCGGGGAGCTGAGGAAGGGTGGCGTTGTGATTTACGATGCCAGCGTCGTAAGTGTCTCTGAGGATCGTGACCATATCCTTTACTCCGTCCCCTTCGCTGAGATCGCCAAGAGCATCAAGTTCATGCGTGGGAAGAACCTGGTAGCCATCGGAGTAATGACGCGACTTATGTCCCTGCCGCTTGACCGGGCAAGGGAGATCGTCATCCGACGGTTAGGCAAGAAGAAGGAGCTCCTGGACAGCAACCTGAAATCCCTGGAGCTCGGGTACGAGTACGTTGGGGCCCACCCGCTCGAGGCCGGGTCTTTCGAATTGCCGGAGGTTTCTTCCGAGCGTGACCGACTGATCCTGAACGGGAACGAGGCGGCCGCTATGGGGGCGCTGGCTGGCGGTGCACAGTTCTTCGGAGGCTATCCGATCACGCCGGCGAGTTCTGTGATGGAATTCATCGCTGCCCAGTTACCGAAACTCGGCGGTTACATGGTACAGGCCGAGGACGAGATTTCAGCAATCAATATGGTGATCGGGGCGGGATTCGCAGGCGCAAGGGCTATGACCGCTACCTCCGGCCCTGGGGTTAGCTTGATGTCAGAGGCCCTGGGCATGGCGTCCATGTCCGAGATCCCTGTGGTGCTGCTGGATGTGCAGCGTGTCGGGCCCAGCACCGGCATGCCCACCAAGACCGACCAGGGAGACCTGAATCTGGCGCTTTATGGTTCGCACGGTGAAGGCCCTCGGTTTGTCCTGGCGGCCACCAATGTGGAGGATGCGTTCTACCAGATGGTGAACGCTTTCAATGCTGCCGAGCGATACCAGGTTCCGGTGCTCGTGCTGAGCGACCAGGGGCTTTCTTCCCAGGTGGAAGCAGTCCCTGCTTTCCCCGAGAAAGTCGAGTTGATAGATCGGGTCAGGCCAGACCTGGAGCACTTGGAGGGGCGTTATTATCGGTATGCCGTCACTGAGAACGGAATTTCCCCCATGGCCGTCCCCGGGCAGAAAGGAGGTCAGTACACCGCCGAAAGCCTGGAACACAAGACTACCGGCGCTCCCAGCCACGAGGCGGACAACCGAGTCGTACAGGTGGACAAGCGGTTCCGGAAAGTGGAGACAGCTCTGAAAGAGATGGTGGAATGGCCTAGAATTTTCGCCCACTATGGCGACGAAACCCCCGAGATCGGGGTCATGGGGTGGGGGACTACCTACGGGGCAGCCAAAGAGGCAGTCGAGATGGCACAGGCCAAAGGAATCAAAGCGGCCGTTTTCTACACCAAGCTTCTGAGCCCCCTGCCTGTCAAACAACTGAAAGCTTTTGCCGACAGCGCCCAGGTAGTGCTGGTGCCGGAACTGAACTACACCGGTCAGTATGCGCGCCTGTTGCGGGCCGAACTCGGAATCAACCCAGAAGTCGTCCATCGTTACGATGGCCTGACGTTCACCGCTGGCGATATCTTCGCCAAGATGGAAAAAATCCACGCCCGGCTCTCCGGTGCCAGCGCGTGAGGAGGTATGAAAATGAGCAATCTCAAAGAGAAAATCAAGTCATATCGAAGTGATGTCAAGCCAATTTGGTGCCCAGGCTGCGGTGACTACGCGGTTTTGAATGGCCTGACCACCGCTCTGGCGGAGCTGGATATCCCGGCCGAGAACGTGGCTATCGCGTCCGGCATCGGGTGCTCCGGGCGTTTCCCGGCATTCGTCTCGGCCTACGGCTTCCACGGCATCCATGGGCGTCCTTTGCCGCTGGCGACCGGCATGAAGATGGCAAACCCTGAGCTTACGGTCTTCGCCGTCGGCGGAGATGGCGATGGCTTCAGCATCGGCGCCGAGCACCTGCCCCACGCACCTCGCCGGAATGTGGATATAACCTATATCGTCATGGACAACAGGCTCTACAGCCTGACCAAAGGACAGCCTTCGCCGACCAGCCCTGTTGGAACACGCCTGAAGGCTTCTCCCTACGGCACGGTAGAAACCCCGGTGAACCCAATGGCAATGATGATCGCCTACGGTGCTAGCTTTGTCGCCCAGGCATTCTCCGGAAAGCCAAAGGAGATGACCAAAGTCATCGAAGAGGCAATCCAGCATAAAGGCTTCTCTTTCATCCACGTCCTGAGCCCATGTGTCACTTTCTACGACACTTACCGCCAGTTCAGGGCTATCGCCACTCCCTTGCCGGAAGACTATGACCCGACGGATCAGGTGGAAGCGTTCAGACTTGCCCTGGATGAGAGCAAGCTTTACCTTGGGGTTTTCTACAAAAAAGAAGGAGATGTACCTTACCATGAGCGTCTGAACGCCGTGAGGCCGGAGCGGCGCTCCAGAGAGGGGTTGCTGAAAGAGCTGATAGAGTATTACCGCCCCTGACGAAGACTCTCGGCTCCAAAAGACCTCCCTCTCTCTCCAGAAGGGGAGGTCTTTTCGCTATTCGGACTTGCGGAGCTCCCGACACCCATCATCAACGAAAAGGCTCCTCGGTTGTTTCAAGGAGGTGTATCGTGCGTAAGAT
>WFSD01000378.1 GCA_015486235.1 Anaerolineae bacterium | reverse complement strand
TTGTCGCTGGTGATGAGCTTGGTGGCAGCAGATACAGCGGATTCGGCTTTGGACTCGTTGTCCTCGTTGATGACCTTGACCTTATACTTGACACCGCCGACATCCAGGCCGCCTGCCTTGTCGATGTCCTCGACCCACATTGCCAGCGCGTACTTGGACTGCTCGCCGACCTTGGGAATGCTTCCGGTCATGGGGGCGTCGTTGCCGATCTTGATTACCCCGCCGTAAGCGGCTTTCGGGCCAGCCTTGCATCCGCCTAGCAGAAGGGCGACGGCAAGCAGGAGCAATCCGAACAGAACGAACAGATGGAGTTTCTTGAACATGTTTCCCCTCCTTCAGATGTGGTTCTGGAATAGCATCGGCAGCGCCAATTCGCTGCCTTTTTACAACTACAGCACATTCCCCAAGCGAGACACGCCCAAACATATTTTGTTGACGCTCGGAACGGAGTAATGTTAACTAAGGAGTGGGCAACCCCTCGTATCGGAAGACGAAGCTGTCTTGGGTCGCGTTTCCCTGGTTGGGAAGGTCCGAGCCCAGATCACCTCCTTTCCCAAAAGCACCTGCTTTTGCAGAAACCGGCGAGTCGCCGATGAGCAGGAGAACGAAATACCAAATAAATTACAACGTTTACAATTATAGAGCAAGTGCATGGGTATGTCAAGAGCCGCGGTGAAACTTGTGAGTGCCCATGTTGCGTGTTACAGGTTAAACTGCCGTAGCAGTATTCTTTTGCCCCACCGCGTGGGGTAGTGCTACAATGATCCAACCTGAGTGAGACAGAACCAAAGAACGTACATGGATTACGCAGATTTTGTGCTCAGGGTGTTGCTTTACCCCGAATTCTTGCACAATGGGCAAGAATTTCGCTGTGGAAGACCGCAAGGACAGGGATTCTTATGGAGGAAGCCAAGCTGAAGACTCCAGGGCCGGATGAGGATGCCAGCGTGCGCACGGCAGGAGCCACCATAGCCAGGGCAGCAGGGATCGTTATGACGGCGTTCTTGCTGAGCAAAGGTCTGGGACTGGTCAGGGAGATGGTCATCAGTGCCAGATTTGGCACTTCCTCGGATCTGGATGCCTACATAGCAGCATTCCGCCTGCCGGATATGGTTTTCCAGCTCATAGCTGGCGGCGCGCTTGCCTCGGCGTTTATCCCCACAGTCAGCACATATTTGACTCAGGGAGATGACGAGAGCGCCTGGGATCTCTTCAGCGCGATAGCCACCTGGGTGCTCTTGCTGGGCATCACGGCCGCTACCATAGGGATGTTGCTGGCGCTGCCTTTGGTGAAGTATTTGATCGCTCCAGGGTTCTCCCCTGCACAGCAGCGCCTGACCGCCCACCTGATGCGCTGGATGTTCATATCGAGCGTGATTTTTGGGGTAAGCGGGCTGGTCATGGCGAACCTCAACGCCCGCCAGCATTTCCTCTTCCCCGCGCTGGCGCCATCTGTGTACAACCTGGGGATAATCATTGGGGCATGGCTCTTGGCACCCAGCTACGGAGTTTTTGGCCTGGTGATGGGAGTGGTCGGCGGTGCGTTTGGACATCTGCTAATCCAGCTACCGCAGATGTGGAAAGTCGGCGCGAGGTATAGACTGCGGCTCGGAATAGGCGACCCGGGGGTTCGTGAAGTACTGCGGCTCGTGACCCCGAGAATCCTGGGAATATCGGCGGTACAGGTCAATTTCCTGGTGAACACGATCCTGGCGTCGGGGCTGGTGGCGGGGAGCCTAGCCGCCCTCAACTACGCGTGGATTCTGATGCTGCTGCCGCTGGGGCTTTTCTCCCAGGCGGTGGGGACGGCCACATTCCCAACCTTTGCGGAACAGGTCGCCCGCGGCGACAGCGACGCCATGAATGCAACCCTGGGGGCAATCCTGCGGGCAGTTTTCTTCCTGACAATCCCCACCAGTGTGATTCTGGTAATTCTCAGGGTCCCGTTGGTCGCTTTGATCCTCCAGCGGGGACATTTCACCGCGCATTCCACAGAGGCAGTGGCTTATGCCCTGCAGTTTTACGCTCTGGGGCTTTTTGCCCATTCCGGCGTGGAAATCCTGGATAGGGCGTTTTACGCCATGCACGACACCATGACCCCTGTGATGATCGGAGTAGGTGCGATGGCCATCAACGTCCTCATGAGCCTGTGGTTGGTGCATCCCATGGGGCACGGCGGCCTGGCTTTGGCAAACACCGTTGCCACTTTCGGAGAAGTGTCAGCACTTTTGTGGTTGATGCGCCGCAGGTTGAGGATGCACGCCGCGTGGGGCCTGGTTCCGTCGCTGGCTAAGAGCATAACGGCAAGCGCTGTGGTCGCTGTAGCCCTCTGGGCGATGCTACAGACGCATGCACTCCTCATGTGGCAGGCCGCCGTGGCAGGCACTGCCATCGGCGTTGTGCTGTACTTCCTGGCAGCGGCAATCCTCAGGGCAAGGGAATTGCAGATGCTGAGGTCATTGGTGGCGAGAAGATGAAAGTCAGAGCAATTGTTGCTATCGTTCTGGTAGTGCTGACGCTGGCGGTCCTCGTTTCCCCCGGGCAGACGATGAGCATGGCGTACTGGGTCGGATACGCCGTATGCCACCAGATGCCCTCCCATAGCTTTTTCATGGGGAAGCACCAGATGCCCTTGTGTGCCCGGTGTACAGGGACATTTCTGGCTTCTCTGATTACAGTTCTGTGGTTCCTGGTCGTAAAGCGAGATAAAAGTACGCTCCTGCCGCCTTTGCCAATAGAATTCGTCCTGCTGGCATTTCTTGCTATCTGGGCGTTGGACGGGCTGAACGGTACTCTCGCGGAGCTGGACTTGTTTCACCTGTACGCTCCCGGGAACTCCATTCGGATGGTCTCCGGGCTGCTCGCCGGAACCTCCATAGGAGTTTTTGCCGTGTATCTTTTCAACAATGTGGTGTGGAAACTTCCGAAGGAAGAACCGCTGGCCAAAAACCCGGATGACCTGGCAATTATACTGGCTTTGGATGGCTTGCTTTCACTGATGGTCGTATTTGGCCCATCATGGTTGGTTCTCGTGCTTGGAGTGCTGGGCATCTTGGGTGTTTTGGTACTCCTCTGGATGTTCATGCTGTCGATTTTGCTGATGCTCGTGGGGAAAGTTGGCGCATTTGTCGAGTGGCGCGACTTACTTTGGGCCGGGTTGGCCGCGTTGCTCGCCGCTGCGCTGTTCGTCGTTTCGATAGATCTGGTTCGGTTTCTGATGACGCATCGCCTACCGCCTACCTGGTGAACGAGCAAGGTCAAGCCGGGTAGCAAAGGTGGTGTCTTCGCCTATCCACGTCGCTGGAATCTAAGCAGGAATCGATCCGAAACCACGTGTCAGCCCCAGCGTGCTTAGGATGTAAATGATGGAGATTACGGAGAGGATAGCCGCCGCTAGGAATGCCCAATCCGTCCACCGGATGTGCATCTCACGGTAGTACGTCCGCTCGTCTGTAGCCCCGAAAGCTTTGCTGTCCATCGCTATCGCTACCCGCTCCGACTTGCGGATGGCGCTGGCCAGCAGCGGGATGGAATATCTGCGGAATTGCTCTAGCTTTCCACGCCATCCCTCTTTCCCGCCGATCCCTCGAACCCGGTGTGCGGCACGGATTGTCTCCAATTCTTCTGTCCACAACGGTACGAAACGGTACGCTACCAGGATGGCGTAGCCGAAGCGGTACGGCACGCGGGCTTGCTGGATCAGGCTCAGGGCAAAATCACTTGGGTCGGTAGTTGCCACGAAGAGGAGAGAGGCAGCAATGAAAGCCAGAATGCGGAGCGATAGGGCAAATCCCGATGTCATTCCCTCGCGCGCTACCGTCCACGGACCCATGTGGAACAGGATATGCGGGTTCGTTACCCTCCCGATGTCGAAATATAGCGTGTTGAAGATGAAAAAGGGAATGGTAAGCAGGACCAGGGGCCATGTGGATTTTGCGATGACTTTCAGAGGCACCTTTCCAGCCAGCCATAGGGCCAGCAATGTCAGGAGTAGAAACAGACCCGGTGTGTACGGATCCTGGGCCAAAGTCAGTATCAGCACCACCAGGAAGAGCGACAGCAATTTGATGCTGGGGTTGACGTGGTGCAAGAAGGAATCCACCTCGTAATAAGAGAACAATCCCATTCAGAGATCTCCTCAGAGAGAAGCCTCGCGCAGGCGTCGAACTGCCCGCCCAAAGCTTTGCTACGCATATCGCAGATGAGGGTCAGCGTCCCACGGCTATGGCGGAGATCAAGAGTGCTACCAGCCACCAAGGGCCAGAGCGAGCGAGCCAGCCTCCCCTGTCCTGAGCATCGTCTTGAGTCCAGATTGGCAGAAACGCAATTACCATCAAGGCCGCGGCCACGGGGTGGTGCATCCATGCAAACCATCCCACAAGTATCGACTGGCCTGCCAGTACGATGCCTCGCTGCCATGTGCCCACGCCTGCGCCTGTCATCAGGAAATGTGCAAATGTCCACATCCCTCCAAGGATCCACGTTTCCCTGCTGCCGCCGAACATCCATGCTGCCAGCGCCCAAGGTGTGAGAAACTGGGCCAAACTCAGCACCGCTGCGTGTATGGCTTTCTTGCCATGCAGGGCTGCAGCGATTGGGGATAGAAACGCCACCGCAAGTGTTGCAAGGATGGCTGCTTTGCCAAGGGCGATGGATAGGATCACGCCTAAGAGAAGCAAGAGAAGGAAGGATGGGAACACGCCGGAAGCGTATGCATCCGAGATGTGTAGCGGCGACAGCCATGTGGAGAGCTTCCTGGCAGGAGAATCCTGCCGGAAGTACGGCAAACGCCACCCGGCCCAGAATGACACCTCGTGTTCTTTTGGGGCACCCGGCCAGCGGTGTGCTATGTGCCACATCCCACCCCACACAGGATCTGCCAGGAAGGCCAGTACCAGGATACGTAGGAAGATATCTCCATTGGAGGCATTCCACCCGGCGGCAAGCGCTCCTGCTATGGCTACCCACGCTGGCCCAGGGCTCCACAAGCTCTTTTTAGCATGTGCTTCCAGCACCAGGGATGAATATCCTTCCTGTGCTAGGGACGACGTTCGAGACATGTTCTCTCGCTCATGGAACGAACTTTCAGGTAGGGTGGCCTCCTGGCCATGTGTGCTCCCCGAAGCCATCCGGTCTATGCCTGTCCTGACCCTCTCAGCCGCTCAGCGTACTGTCGGCGGTAGTATTCCTTGAAGGCTCCACCCTTGATCTTTCGCCACCACCACTCGTTCTCTAAGTACCACCTGACCGTAGCTTCCAGGGCCTCATCGAAAGAGTGGTGGCTGCGCCAGCCCAGCCCTTCGATCTTGCTCACGTCCATCGCGTACCGGCGGTCGTGGCCCGGCCTGTCCTTGACATGCCGGATGAGGCTCTCCGGTTTCCCCAGCAAATCCAGGATTTTCTTTGCCATGACGATGTTGGGCGTCTCCACGCCGGTGCCCAGGTTGTACGCCTCTCCCGGCTTTCCTTTCAGGAGTGCTGTCTCTATTCCCTCGCAGTGATCGAGGACGTACTGGTAGTCTCGTTTTTGCATGCCGTCGCCGTACAGCGGGAGCGGCTCGTCGTCGATGGCATTCGTGATGAACAGCGGCACGACTTTCTCCGGGTACTGGTACGGGCCGATATTGTTTGACCCGCGGGTGATGGTGATGGGCACGCCGTGGGTGGTGAAGTAAGCGTGAACCAGGTGCTCTGCGCCGGCCTTGCTGGCGGAATAGGGCGATCTGGGCCTGAGAGGGTCATCCTCTTTCGAGCGATACCCTTCCGGTATGTCCCCGTAAACCTCGTCGGTGCTTACCTGGTGATACCGCTCCAGCCCAAACTTCCGGGCCGCCTCCAGGAGAACGTAGGTGCCGTACACGTCCGTGCGGATGAACGCGTCCGGTTCCGTGATGGACCTGTCCACGTGGGTCTCCGCGGCGAAATTGACGATGGTGTCTACGTCGTGTTTGTGGATGGCCTCCTCCACCACTTTGGCGTCGCAGATGTCGCCACGGACGAAAGCGTACCGATCCCCGAACCGCTCCTCCACGTCCTTCAGGTTGTCCAGGTTTCCGGCGTAGGTGAGCTTGTCGAGAACCACGATCCGGTAGTCGGGGTGGCGTTCCAGCATGAAGCGGACGAAATTGGAGCCGATGAAACCGGCGCCACCGGTCACGAGCAGGTTTCTCATGTCAACCTCCGTTGACCACCAGGCCGACTTTGCTGTTGTCGCCCAGGGTGAGCTTGTACGCCCGTGGCTTCAGCGGAGATTTGGTGATCTCCACGTTCCGCCCGATGACGCTCCCCTCGATTCGGACCGGCACATCCACGATCTTGCTGTTTTCCATGACGATGCTGTGCTCTATCTCGCTGTTCTCGATTAGCACGTGGTGGTAGATGGAAGTGAACGGCCCCACGTAAGAATTGACGATGCGGGTATCCTGGCCGATGATGGTGGGGCCACGGACGACGCTGTTGATAATCTCCGCGCCTCGCTCCGCCGTCACGCGGCCATCCACCTGCGATCCTCTATCCACATATCCCTCGATGCGCGGTGTGAGCTCTTCCAACACCAGGCCGTTGGCATCCAGGAGGTCGCCTGGAGCGCCGGTGTCGATCCACCAACCGGTGTGGATGTACGGCCTGACCCGATAGCCGTGGTCGATGAGCCATTGGATGGCGTCGGTTATTTCCAGCTCCCCTCGCCAGGATGGTTTGATGCTATTTACCGCTTCCATGATGTGGTGATCGAACATGTAAATTCCAACCAGCGCCAGGTCGCTTGGTGGTTCTTTCGGCTTCTCGATGAGCCGGATGATGTTGCCGTCGGCATCCATCTCTGCCACGCCGTACTGTTCGGGATGTGCCACCCGCGTGAGGACGATCTGGGAATTCCAGTCGTTGTTCTCGAATTCTCGGATCAGGCTGGAAATGCCTCCCTGTATGACATTGTCGCCGAGGAACATGACGAACCGATCGACGCCGAGGAAGTCGGCGCTGATCTTGACGGCATGGGCCAGCCCCAGGGGTGCTTCTTGCCTGATGTAGGTGATTTTCGCCCCCCAGCGGGTGCCGCTTCCCACCGCCTTTTTCACCTCTGCCGCCGTGTCGCCCACGACGATGCCGATTTCCTCGATCCCTGCATCCCGGATTGCCTCGATGACCCGGAAGAGCACAGGTTTGTTCGCCACTGGCACCAGCTGCTTCGCGCTGGTGTAGGTAATCGGATAAAGTCTCGTCCCTTTACCGCCGCTCAAAATCAGCCCTTTCATGCGTTCTCCCTCGCGTGGTGTGGGTTCGTGGAGCGGTCTGCGGCCCGCCCCACGCCTGGATTCGCTCTTGCCTTGCATCCGATTTGCTTCGAAAGTCCTATGGTGCGGATTATATCATGGAACTTTGCGCTGCTCAACATAAATCTACCAGGAGGAATTCGAAGCAAATCGAGGCCTGGAAACGTTCCTGAGAGCCCACATCAACGAACAAGCGAATGAGCGAGTCAGCGAATCGAGCGAATGGGCGCAGTCCGCCGATTCGCTCATTTGCTGATTTTGGCTTCGCAACCTCTTCTCTGGTCTTTTCGCTGATTTTGGAGACGAGTTGCTGGAAAAGCAATGCCCTCCGCCGCTACATCGTCACCCCGAACCAAGGCGGTAAGCCTGGCACTGCCAAGCCATCCGCCAAGGGGTTGTGTTTTTATCATCCACCGGATAAATCCGGCTTTTGAGGCGGGCTGGCGCCATGAAACAGGGGCCAGGGGCCAGGGACTAGGGTACAGCGGAAGGCTTCCCGGAGCGGCGGGACGTTCTTCACACTCTAACCCCTGTTCCCTAATCCCTTGCTGCCTGGCGCCTCAAGTGCCGAATTTCATTTGGTACTGCAAATCCAGCACAACACCGTTGTCGGGCCCAACGCTGGGCGCAGCACGCTGCGCCCAGCTACCGACGGGCAAGGTTGTTTCTTTCCGTTTGAGCGGCGCCACGGCGCTGTGGAGCTACTCGGAATGACGAAAAGTGTGTGGAAGACAGGGAAGTCGCCTGGTTCGACAGAGTGACTCGCTCAAGATCTCTCGCACAAAGCCAAATCTTAAGGATGTCCGAACTCATGCCTGAACCTCAGGTCTACGATGTTCGCCCGAATTTGCCCTTTCGAGTATAATTACTCTTACAGGGCAGTGACAGCACAAAGGGAGGAGAGCTTACATGGACTACAAGATGTATGGGGAGCTGACGGTCATCAGTGGTACAGCCAACAGACCACTGGCGGAGGAGATCACGCATTACCTGGGTGTGGAACTTACCGAGGCCGAGATATTCAAGTTCCCCAATGAGAACATTTTCGTCAGGCTGAAGGAGAGCGTCCGAGGGAAAGATGTGTTTGTCATCCAGCCAATGAGCAGGCCGGTCAACGATCATATTATGGAGCTCCTGATTTTGATAGATACCATCCGTCGGGACTCGGCGGGGAGGATCACAGCGGTGGTGCCGTACTATGCTTACGGTCGCACCGACAAGAAAGATCAGCCGCGGGTGCCGATAACCGCTCGGCTTCTGGCGGATATGATAACCGTTGCCGGCGCCGATCGCTTTCTGACCATGGACTTACACGCCGGCCAGATTCAGGGGTTTTTCACCATACCGACCGACGAACTTCACGCGATTTACACTTTCGTTAATTACTATAGATCCCATCCCATACCCAATATGGTGGTGGCAGCGCCAGACATCGGCGCGAGCAAGCGGGCCAGAAATTTCGCCGAGGCGCTCGGGAGCCCTTTGGTCATCATAGAGAAGCGCAGGGCTTTGAGCGGCAGAAGAACTGAGATATTCAACCTGATAGGGGACGTGTCGGGGAAAAATGCGCTGATAGTGGATGATGAGGCTGACACCGCGGGGACTATCGTGAACGCGGCCAGATATATCAAGGAACGTGGTGCAGGGAAGATATACGCATGTGCCACCCATGCTGTTCTTTCCGAACCGGCACCCGACAGGATAGGCTCGAGCATTATCGAGGAAGTGCTTTTCACCAACACCCTCCCGATACCGGATGACAAAATGCGCAGGATGAATGGCAAAGTCAGGATTCTGACCATTGGCCCGGTTTTCGGTGAGGTCATACGACGTATCCACGAGGGGATATCCGTAGGAGAGCTATTCAACGAGTAGGTAAATCAGCCCATGACCAGATTGGCGGCAGGCGGTAAAATTCGAAGCAGGAGATGATTACGGGATATGATCAGAAAACTTTTCGAGAAAATCGCAGGGGACCCTAACGAGAGGGCGCTCAAGCAGGCAGAGCCTTTGGTGGAAGAGGTCAACCGCCTGGAAAAAGAGTACGAACAATATTCTGACGAAGCTCTGCAGGATCAAACGGAGGAATTCCGGCGGAAAATAGCAGATGCGGTAGGATCGGCCAGAGAAGAACTGGAAGAGTTGAAGGAAATGCAGCTTCGGGAAACCGATCCGATGGCCGCGGCACGCTTGCGTGAGGAAATTTCACGCCAGGAGGAGGATATCCTGCGCACCGAGGAGGAGATCCTGGAGGAGATAATGCCCAGGGCATTTGCCGCTGTGCGCGAGGCATCGAAGCGTACTATCGGGTTGCGCCATTTCGATGTGCAGGTGGTAGGCGGCCTGCTGCTCCACAGGGGCAACGTGGTGGAGATGCGCACCGGCGAAGGCAAGACTCTGGTCGCCACCATGCCGGTGTACCTGAACGCCCTTGCAGGCCGGGGGGCTCACGTGGTCACGGTCAACGACTACCTGGCGAAGCGCGACGCCCAGTGGATGGGCCCAATTTACAACTTGCTCGGCGTGAGCGTGGGCGTCATACAGTCGGCGGGAGGCGCATCCCCCGACCAGGCATCATACCTCTACGATCCCGGCTTCGTCTCCCCTGACGACCGCTACCAGAATCTGCGTCCCATCACCAGAAAGGAAGCCTACGCCGCCGATGTCACCTACGGCACCAACAATGAGTTCGGCTTCGATTATTTGCGGGACAACATGGTGTACGATCTGGAGAACGTGACACAGCGGGAACTTCACTATGCCATCATCGACGAGGTGGACAACGTGCTGATCGACGAAGCCAGAACCCCGCTGATCATCTCCGGCATGTCGGACAAGCCGTCAGACTACTACCGGAAATTTGCCCAGGTGGTCCGCCGGCTCCAGCCAGAAGAGGACTACAAAGTCGAGGAACGTGAGCGAATCGTCACCCTGACCGATTCTGGTGTTGCCAAGATCGAGAAATGGCTGGGGATAGACAACCTTTACACTCCGGAATACTTCGAGCTGACCCCATACCTGGACAACGCCCTTCGGGCCCATGTTCTCTACAAGCGTGACAAGGACTACATCGTCAAGGACAACCAGGTCATCATCGTGGACGAGTTCACTGGCCGTCTCATGCTAGGCCGCCGGTACGCCGAGGGCCTTCACCAGGCTATCGAGGCAAAGGAGGGCGTGAAAGTACAGCGGGAAAGCCTCACCATGGCAACCATCACATTCCAGAATTTCTTCCGCATGTACCAGAAGCTCGCCGGCATGACCGGTACTGCGGCCACTGAGAAAGAAGAGTTTGCCCAGATCTACAACCTGGACGTGGTAGTGCTCCCAACCAACATCGAATACATGGCCCGTCAGGGAGAGTTGATTGTAAAAGAGGAAAAACAAGATGGTGTGGATGTGGTCACCTACCGCGACCCGAAAGATCCGTCGAAGCTCTACTTCAAGCGGGTTGACCATTCGGATATGGTTTACAAGACGCAGCAGGCAAAATTCAGCGCTGTCGTCAAAGAAATAGAGGAGTTTCACAAACAGCAGAGACCTGTGCTGGTGGGCACAGTTGCCATTGAAACGTCGGAGTACCTTTCCGGGCTGCTGGAAAAGAGGGGAATCCCGCATCAGGTTCTGAACGCGAAGTACCACGAGAAAGAGGCCCAGATCATTGCTCAGGCAGGCCGTCCCGGGTCTGTCACCATCGCCACCAACATGGCAGGCCGAGGCGTGGACATCCTTCTGGGTGGCAATCCGGAGGGCCTGACGCGCGATCAGCTTCGCAAAGAGGGATTCGACCTGACCACCATCCGCACCGCCGATTGGGATGATGCGCTGAAAATCCTCCGGGCGGGCGGCGACCCCACCGAGCGCTTCCCGGAGCGGTGGGCCGAGGTTTTGGCGGAGAAATACGCCCTCTGTAAGCAGGACCACGTGAAAGTGTGGCAGCTTGGCGGCCTTCACGTTCTTGGCACAGAGCATCACGAAGCGCGACGTATTGACAACCAGTTGCGAGGGCGCGCCGGGCGTCAGGGAGATCCAGGCTCCTCTCGGTTCTACGTCTCCCTGGAAGACGAGCTGATGCGCCGGTTCGGCGGCGAGAGTGTCTCCGGCCTCATGGACAAGCTTGGAATAGACGAGGACATGCCCATAGAGCATGGCATGGTCACCAAGGCCATCGCCAACGCCCAGGTCAAGGTCGAGGGATACAACTTCGATATCAGGAAGCACGTCCTCGAATACGACGACGTGGTGAACAAGCAGCGCGAGGTCATCTACAACCAGCGCCGGCGCATCCTTCGGGAGAACATGAAGCCCACCATCCTGAGCATGGTGGAGGACGAACTGGAGCGCCTGGTGAACAGCTTTGCAGGTGCTCGTGATTCCGAGTCATGGGATCTGGATGGGCTGTACGATGCCGTCAGATCGCTGATGCCCCTCCCTCCGGACGAAAGCCCGAGAAAATGGGGCCAGATGAGCGCCAGTGAGATGCTGAATCATCTCGCAGAGATCGCTTATCGGACATATGAAGCGAAAGAAGCCGATCTGGGCGACGAAGGGATGCGGAAACTGGAGCGCGCTGTGATGCTCAAGGCTGTGGACGAGCGTTGGGTGCGCCATCTAACCGACCTGGACGCGCTGAGGGAAGGGATCGGTCTGCGGGCTTTCGCCAACATAGACCCGCTGGTGGCGTACAAGAAAGAGGCCCACGAGATGTACCAGGCGCTCCTGGCGGACATAGAGCACGATATCGTTTACACCATCTATCACGTCACGCTGAAACAGCCGCCCCAGAGACAGGTACGGCAGGTGCGGGCTGTGCATCCCAGCGCTGGTGGCGATGGCGGCGGGGGCGCGGGGCAGAGACGTACGCGCGTGGGCGACCGCCGGATGGTTCCCCCCTACCTGGGACGGAACGACCCCTGCTGGTGCGGCAGCGGCAAGAAGTACAAATACTGCCACATGGAATCGGACCTCCGGGGTGAGACAGCCCCACCATGGGTCAGCGGCAACGCTGCGCCGGAACCTGTGGCTGCGGGTGCTGGGGTTCCCGCTACCAGCACTCGCACGAAGAAGAGAAGACGCCGAAAAAGGAAACATTGACAGAGTGTCTGCACGGATGGTTTGACGCAGAGATTTCATAGGGTGGGCTGTTGGTCCGACGCCCTCGCCTCCGGGCCGATCCCAACGGAGTGGCGCTGAGGACGGGGAAGACGAGAAGCGGACTCTGCAGCGAAGCAGCTTCTCCGGCAGACCTTTCTATCTGGTGCTCGAAAAAGGGACGGAAATGGATAGAGAGCAATACTTGATAGAGATCGTCCGGAAATTCTTGGGCGCTTTTCAGGAAGCGCTGAGAAAGAACGACCTGGACGAGATGGTTTCGATGCCTGTATCCACTCTGATGGAATTGAGCGGATCCGACGCCATGTACATCTTTTTGCCAGGAGAAGGCCCCCACCCCATGACATTGAAGCTGGCGAAGAGCAGGACAGACCGCCTCCCGTTTTTGCCCTCGGAGATCCTGGATCTGATCCCTCCCGCCTCTTCTGCCGCTATCACCGAATCAGAAGGCAGGTCGATAGCGATCGTGCCCCTTCCCAAGGCAGCCGACGGTATGATCCTCGCCATAGTCAAATCCCCCAGGGGAAAATGGGTGGAGGCTGACCTCCCGTGGTTGGGAGCGGCGGCATCCCATATCTCCATGGCGTTCCGCGTCCGGGAGACCATGGAGGCAAAACAGGTCAAGCAAGAACAGGTTCGGGCGCTCCTGGAAGTGGGGAAGAGCATCAGGCTTCGGGAGGGTTTGGGATCGGTTCTGAAGCACATCGGCGAGGGAATCAGGACATCCCTGGGGTGGGGAATCGTGCTCCTCTCCCTTTACGATGAAAACACGGGTCTCATGAAGCCGACGGTGGTGGTGGGACTGCCGGAAGAACAGGGGAAAAAAGTCCTGGAATGGATGGCTCCCAAGCGGCTGGAATCGGAGATCCAGGAAATATTGAAAAAGCACAGCATCCAGATACACCGGTCCTACTTCCTGGATCACAGGCTTCGCACTCCGGAAGCGACCTCCGAGATGATCTCCAAGCGCCAGGTAGTGAAATTTTCTCAGGGTGACATGGAGGAGATCGGCCCCGGCATGTGGCATCCTGAAGACGGGCTGGTGGTGCCGGTGGAGCTGGGGGACAGGCTCCTGGGTCTCATTTCCGTGGACAAACCCAGGGATGGGAGAATCCCAAGCGAGGAAGACGTCCGGGCTCTGGAGGTTTTCGCCGATTACGCCGCTGCTGTCATCGAGAATGCCCGCCTTCTGGCCCATGCCCAGGAGATGGCCCACCAGCTGGAAATCCTCCACAAAGTATCCCTTGGGATATCCTCATCGCTCAACGTCCAGGAAGTACAGGATGCGGTCCTGGGAGGTGTCATGGAACTGGTCCCTGCCACCAACTCTCATATATTCCTGTACGATCCAAAACAAGATTCTTTTTCCGGGGGCAGGGCACTGTGGAGGGATGGGAGC
>WFSD01000377.1 GCA_015486235.1 Anaerolineae bacterium | reverse complement strand
TGGGTAAGCGGCCCCATCATCGGGAGTGCAACGGGGACGAACCACCAGGCTCGCCCCCGTTCTCATTTCCGTACAACGATCACATGCACCGGAAATTCTTTCCCTGACAGCATCTGTCCAAGCGCCCTATCCACACCGCCACGGGAAAGATTCCCAGCTTCGGCCGCCTCCGACATGGCGGAAAGCGCCAGCTTTGCCGCTTCGTAGGCAGCTGTGGCCTCAGGCGTGGCGTCCTGCCCGGCATATTCCCGGAACCGCTCCGAGAATCCAGTGCCCGGAGTAGGCCACGAGGTGATCCAGCGGACGGCCATCCCTTCCGGGAGAACCGGCAGGACCCACGGTCTGAATGCGTCCGGTCCGGCGATCAGGGTTGGCAAGCCTGCGGATGGGTTGGCCCTGCACCACGACGAAACCGACGACATGGTTTCCGCCGCACTGCCACACGCCATGACCCAGTGGGGTACGCCGCCTTCCGGGCAGGACTTCTTCTCCGGGATCGAACTTGCATCACCCACGAGGAATATCCCGCACCCGCCGATGGATCTGGCTTCCCTTCCCGCTGCCTCGGCAAGAGAGCGGTCGCCGGCAAAGAGGCGGTATCGCCCGGGTGACACGAGATTGTCTGGCAGGGATGCCGGGATCGCCAGCGACGGGGCCCCCGGATGCCACGCTTCTGCCGCAGTGGACGCGGTCGTCCGGCTCCACGGCCCGACAATCGCCAGCACCTCGGGGTCTTCGTCAGCGGTGTGGATCTGGCGAGCGGCTTCGGCCGAATCATAGTCGTCGTTGAGAGCTGCCAGTGCCACTATCTCCCCGGTGCGCAGGCGGTAGTCGGATTCCTTCAGTGCCAGCTTCACCCCCGATAGCACCTGATATCCCAGCGGCCTGCCTTCCCCCTCGAATGGCGCCACCAGAGCGATTTTGACCTCGCGCGGCGTGCTTCGGGGTGCACAGGACGACAGGAGTGCAAGCATCGCGGCTCCCAGAAGGAAGAGAGCTTTGCCGACGCGTGTTCTGCTCATTTTCCACCGATCAGGTCTTGCAAAGCCGGGGCAAGACTTGCGAACTCGAACCTGTACCCGGCGTCCAGGAGTCGCTTCGGGATTGCCCTCTGTCCGTCCAGCACGACCATCGCCATCTCGCCCAGCAACAGTTTCAGTGCAAAAGCGGGCGTGCGCATGAATGCCGGACGCCCCATGGCGCGTCCGATAGCCTTGGTGAACCCCTCGTTGGTGACCGGTTCCGGCGCGCTCAGGTTGAATGGGCCTGACGCTCCTTCGTCGTCGAGCAGAAACAGAATTGCGCCTATCTCGTCCGCCATGTGAATCCAGGGCATCCACTGCTTGCCGCTTCCCAGCGTGCCACCGGCGAAAAACCTGAACGGAAACATCATCCTGGGTAGTGCGCCACCTTTGGTGGAGAGAACGATGCCAGTGCGAATGATGGCCCGCCGCACACCTGCCATCTCCACCGGTGCAGTGGACCCTTCCCATTCCACCGCCAGATGCGCCAGGAAATCGTCGCCAGATGGTGACTCCTCCGTTACGATCTCGTCGCCGTGGGGGCCGTAGTAGCCGACGGCGGAAGCCTGAATGAGCACTCGCGGCTTCCGGTCCGCCATTGCGATGGCATCGACTACCGATTTGCCCGCGTCGAGACGGCTCTTTCGGATGCGCTGCTTTCGTTCAGCGGTCCACCGACCGGAAGCGATGTTCTCTCCTGCCAGGTTGACGATCGCATCCACCTGATCGACCAGATTTCCCCAGCCAGACGCGGTCCTCCCGTCCCAGCGATGCAATTCCACACCCGCGGGCATCCCTTTCGCTAGCTCTGGGTTCCTGCTCAGCACGACGGCGCGGTCGCCACGTTTGATCAGCGCCCTGCAAAGCGCCCTGCCGATGAGCCCAGTACCGCCAGTTATCAAAACATTCATCGTCCCGCTCCAGTACTTTGTGCGCTACCGACCCACGTCACTCGCCAATGTCAGTCGCAATCCGTTCAATGGTGTCAGCTTTCTGGTACCCAGTCCCAGGCCGACGGCCACAGGCTTTCCCATCGCTCCCATCCCCCGGCACTGCCAGCGAGGGCGGAGTGCTGCCAGAATCGCCGCTCCCGTAGGCGTCAGCAGCTCTGCGTCCACAGGACCGGAGACATGGGGGATGTGGTGTCGCTTCAGGATCGCGGTGACCGCGGGCGCGGGCACCGGCAAAGTGCCATGGGAGAATGTAATCGTCCCCCCGCCCACCGATACAGGCGTGAGACACACCACATTTTCCGGTTCGATGCCGATGGACTCCAGGCCTTTTGCCGCACCCATCACGTCCAGCAGGATATCCTGGGCCTCGTGCAGAACCGCCTCCTCTCCCGCGTGGCTGTGGGGGATGCCCTCTTTGTGCAAGCGCAGGTGGTCGCTGTCCGCAAGCCAGCCATTATTCCCGATTTCCGCATCATCCAGACTGCGTATGTGTGGCTTGATGTCCACCACAGGCGTGCCGTCGAACAGGTCGAGGGGGCTGGTGTAGATCCGGTTCCCCTCGATCTTCTTGATCTCCGCCACAGTGATACCGAGTGGGCTTGGCCTGTTAGGCGAACGGCTGGCAAAAAGCCCGACCCGTTTCGGCGACTCCCCCTCTCGCCATGGCGGGGTTACCGTCATCGAATATCCACTGGAGCGGTGCAGGTAAGAGACGACATACACGTCGAGGAAGCTATCGAGGCCATCCAGCCCTGCAGCAAACTCCGGGAAAAGCTCCACGTAGAACGTGCCGCTGGCCTTTTGCTCTGGCTGGTTGGGCGCTTCGTGGCTGTACGGCGTGTGGGCTATCCCCACAGGCGTAACCGTCAGGGTGCCGAAATCTAGCCTGCCGCTGCTGTGGGCCTCCCGTTCCGCTGCGACGAGGGTTTCCAGTGTTTGCCTGGCAAAATGAGCGTACTTCTGCGACAGGTCTTCCTCTCCGATAGCCGCTTCCAGGTAGCGGCGGGCATCACCCGCTGCCAGGTGCGGGGAGTTCGACTCCAGGGAAATCCTCAGGTGTATACCAGGGCCTTCGTCGGTCTCGACCTGCTCCACGCGCACATCCGCCCCGCCTATGGGGAGTGCGGCTCTCTTCATCGCACCGATCACGGCATCCGCAGGCGCACCCAAGCCGATAAGGGCAGCGGAGAACATATCTCCCGCCATCCCCATACGTGGATCAACGATCAATGTCTTCTGGACACTCATCGCCTATCCTCCTGGCAGCCTCGCGAGCCGCATCGTAAACCCGTTTCAACGACACTCCATGCCATTCCGCTGCTGCACGGCACGATTCGTACTCCGGGGCCGCCGTGACGACTTTCCCCTCCATGCAAGCCAGCTTCACCTCTACAGGGCCGTAGTCCGTCTCCACCGTCACCACCTGCCTGGGAAGCGCCACCCGGTCCGTCTGAAACCTACGCACCCCAAGGGTCGTGGTCTCCCGGAAGAGGAGCTCCGTCAGAGATTCCACAAGCTCCGGGCGCGCAAGCACCGAGAGCAACACTCCGGGCCGACCCTTTTTCATCACAATCGGCGTCATCCACACGTCCAGCGACCCCATCTCCAGGAGCCTGCGGGCGGCATAAGCCAAAGTCTCCGGCGTAGCGTCGTCTATGTTGCATTCCAGTTGCACCAATCGATTGATCTCCATTGTCACCTCTCCGCGTCGAGGAATCGGTACACCATCATCACTGCGTCGGAATGGTCCGGAAAAGGTCACGGTTCTCCGTGACCCATTCCAACAGCTTTTTCACCCCCTCTTCAGGCGATGTTCTCGGTTCCCAATCCAGTTCTCTCCTCGCCTTACGCACATCCGCTATGAAGACTTTCTGATCTCCAGGACGCCAGTCGGAGAAAGAAATCGGTATCCTCCTGCCCAGCATCCTCTCCAGCTTGTCTAGCAGTTGCAGGAGGGACATTTTATTCTCAGGGCCGCCCCCCACATTATAAGCGTGTCCCCTCACATCTTCGATTCGCCCGATAGCAGCCTCATACAGATCGACCAAATCCTCCACGAAGAGCACATCTCGCACCTGTTTCCCGTCGCCATAGATGGTGATCGGGTGTCCGGTAACCGCCGCGATCACGAACCACGCCACCCACCCCTGGTCTTCCACGCCGAACTGGCGCGTGCCGTAAATGCAAGACTGGCGGAACACGACCGTAGGCATGTCGTAGATACGAGCATAATCCAGGACGTACTGATCTGCCGCCCCTTTGGAGCAACCGTAAGGGGAGTGAAAATCTAGCTGGCGATCCTCGCCCACGCCGAGTGGGAGAGATTCATACTCGTAGGCATTGTTTCGCTCCACCACTGGTACATCCTCCATGCCGCCGTACACCTTGTTGGTGGAAGCGAAAAGGAACGCCGGATGCTGTCCGCTCAGGCGCACCGCTTCCAGCACGTTGAAAGTCCCCAGGGCGTTGATCTCGAAATCGGTGCGCGGGTCGGTCACCGATGTCGTGACAGCTACCTGTGCGGCCAGATGAAGCACCGCCGCGGGCCGGTACCGCTCCATGAGTGCCTGCAGGAACTGGAGATCCCGGACATCCCCTTTCTCGAAAACCAGATCGCCACCCAGGGATCGAAGCCAGGCCAGGTTCGTCTCCGTCCCCATGCGGGATAGATTGTCCACCACGATCACACGGTGCCCCTGTTCCAGGAACCTCCTGGCCGCGTTGCTCCCGATGAATCCTGCCCCGCCGGTTATCAAAATCTCCGACATCACGTCCTCCTCGATTTGTTATCTGATGACCTCAACGCCGCCCATGTACGGCTTGAGTACCTCCGGCACCACCACCGAACCGTCCGGCTGTTGATAGTTTTCCAGGATGGCGATCATCACCCTGGGCAGCGCCAGCCCAGACCCGTTCAGGGTGTGCACGAATACGGGCTTGGAGTCGGGCGTGGGACGGTAACGGATGTTTGCTCGCCGGGCCTGGAAATCCCTGAAATAGCTGCAGGAGCTAACCTCCAGCCACTCCTGAGAGCCGGGTGCCCACATCTCCACATCATACTTGATGGCAGCGACGAAGCTCAGGTCGCCGGTGCACATTTGCACCACCCTGTACGGTATCTCCAGCCGCCGAGCGACCTCCTCCGCATTGTCCAGCAAGGACATCAGCTCCTCGATTCCTTTCTCCTCGTCCGGCTCTATGAACTTCACCATTTCCACTTTGTCGAACTGGTGAACCCGCTTGATGCCGCGTGTGTCCTTTCCCGCGGCGGCTTTCTCCCGCCGGAAGCACGCTGTGTAGGCCACGTGGTAGATGGGCAGGCTCCCCGGCGGCAGTATCTCCTCACGGTACATGTTTGTGACCGGCACTTCCGCTGTGGGAATCAGCCAGAGATCTTCCTCCGCGTCCCGGTAGAGGTTGTCGGCGAATTTCGGCAGGTTGCCTGTGCCGACCATGGCGTTGCTCTTCACCAGGTAGGGTGGGTAGACCTCCGTGTAGCCGTGCTCCCGGATATGCAGATCGAGCATCCAGTTGATGAGTGCCCGCTGGAGCCTGGCCCCCTGTCCCTTGAGGACGTAGAACCTGGTGCCGGAAAGCTTCGCGCCCCGTTTGAGATCTATGATGTTCAGCGTCTCGCCCAGGTCCCAATGGGGCAGCGGTTCGAAGTCGAATTTCCTTGGCTCGCCCCACACCTTGACCACCACGTTCTCGCTTTCGTCTTTACCTACCGGCACGCTTGGATGTGGCATGTTAGGGATGCGGAGCAGCGCATCGTTGAGAGTCGTCTCCACTTCCCGGAGTTTCTCCTCCAGCCCTTTGATCCGCTGACCTACCTCTCGCATCTCCTCGATCCGCGCTTGACGCTCAGATCTGTCCTTCATCTTCGGAATCTCCCTGGAGACCGCGTTCCGCTTGGCCCGCAGCGCCTCCAGTTCGTGGAGCACCTCTCTCCGCTCCCTGTCCTTCTCCAGGACGGTATCCAGTGGTGCATCGGTGTTCAGCTTCTCGAGCGCTTCCCGCACCTCGTCCGGGTGCTCCCTGATGAAATTGATATCCAGCATTCTTCACCTCCGAAGATAGTCGACGGTTTTTAGTTCGCTCGTACCGGGCCTGGTCCGGGCGTCGAAGAGCGATGGGGTATCCGCTGATCCGCAACAAAAACGCGCCGCCGTCCTTCAGGACGAGCGACGCGCCCGCGGTACCACCTGATTTCGCCGACGCCTCTCGACGCCAACCTCAGTGGGTCTCGCAACGAGACCCAGGCTCTGTAACGGGAGCCAGCCGGCATACCTTAGTTGGGCCAAGCCCGTTTCCGGCAGCGACTCAGGAGCGGATTCGGGCGGACAAGGCTATCGCCTTCCAGCCGCGAGCGACTCTCTGGAAACCTCGGTGCCGTCCTACTACTCTCCGTCACAGTCCGTTGGAACATTATAGCTTTGTTAATATTATAATCCTTTCCGCGCTGGCGTGTCAAGCATGGAAGCTGAGCTGCTAGGGCTCTTCAAAGTTCTGGCAAAAGCCGCCTGGGTCGTAGAGCGTGTTAGCCCGCTCGTCGAACCGCCTGACTCGACCAGATGAAGCACCGGGGAGCAAAGAAAGCGAAAGACACAGGGAAATCGAAACTCTTGGTGGCGCTCGAAAGTAGTGTGATGAGTTTGCCTTGCAAAATGCGGAGGAAGCCTTTTGTTGCCCTCACCCATCACCCACTGACACAAGTTTGACGAACCACTAGTGAAATCGGAGGGTGAGGCGAGGAGTGTCTCGCCCCGCAGTCAGATCATCGGCAGGATGACATGCAGCACCAGGTCGCCGGAGAAGTGCGCTATCATGGCGGACTCCAGCCCTTGCTTCCAGTAGAGCCAACCCATCACGATGCCAAAAATGCCGTTCAGCGCCACGGCGCGGGCTACGACCATGGGCGTGAGGCTCGTCAGCACCCGTGTCATCGGCAAATGCCCCAAACCGAACAGGAGTGCCGACAGTAAAATCGCCAGCCATATCTCAAGGCCCGAGGGCTTTCCTTTCAACGCACGCTTGACCTCACGCAGGAGCCAGGCCAGCAGCGTCATCAGGAACAATCGCATGGATACCTCTTCCGCGATGCCGCCGTAGAACGCCGCCAGGAATCCCTGCCACGGGGGCGGGGTGGCGGCGGTGCCCGCTGCCTCGAAAGAGGCCCCCGCCCTGATGAAGAGCAGGTCGAGCCCCACCACCAGCAGCGATGTGAGCACGCCTGCCGCGGCGGCGATACCCAGGGTGTGCGCCGCCCCCCGCGGGAATCCCCTGCCTTCCAGCGCCGATTCCAGGAACGGAAGCCCCAGCCCGACTTTGCCTGCCAGGTAGAGCCCGGCAGCGATCATCACGGCGAAGACCAGCGTGTTCTCCACCATCTGCAGCGCCAGGATCTTCCACAGCGGCATCGGAAGCGTGATATGCTTCAGGATGTTCGACTGCAGGGTCAGGACGTACGGCACTACGGCCAGGATGCTCAGCACCGTCGCCGCCAGGAGCACGAGAAACTCCTTCCAGTTCCACGTCTTCCCGGAGGCCATTACCCCTCTCCTTCGCCGCCCGCGCCGGCTTCCCCGGCGATGGAAGTCATGCCCATCAAGCCGCCCAAGTTCATCGTCTCCACAGCGCTGCTGGGCACGATCACCAGCGCCCCTTTCTCCTTCAAGCCCTCGAAGAGCATGTTCATGGCGCGCAGATGAAGTGCCACGGGGTTGCTCTTGTAGATTTCCGACGCCCTGGCGAAACTCGCGGCAATCTGCTCCTCTGACTCGCCCAGGATCACGCGGGCCTGTCGCTCCCGCTCCGCCTGGGCCCGGCGGCTCATGGCGTCTTCCAGGTCAGGCGGGATCGCCACGTCCCTGATCTCCACCGACTGCACGGTCACGCCCCAGGGGGTAGTGCGCTCGTCGATGATTTTCTGGAGATCGGCGTCCATCTTCTCCCGCCCCACCAGGATGTCCGCCAGGTCCATCTGGCCGATGATCTCCCGGAGCGCCGTCTGGGCCGCCCAGGAAACAGCACTCTGGTAGTCCTCCACCTCCAGGGCGGCTTTCTCCGCGTCCCACACCATCCAGAAGAGGACGGCGTCCACGTCCACCGGCACGGTGTCCCTGGTCAACGTCTTCTCCGCCCGGAACGGCGTCACCATGACGCGGTGATCGATCCACTTGGCAACCGAGTCCACCACCGGCACGATCCAGAACAGCCCTGGGCCGTAAAGCCCGCGGAACTTTCCCATCCGGAGGACCACCGCTTTCTCCCACTGGTTCGCCATCTTAAGACCGAAAAGTACGTACAGTGCCTCCAGCGACAGCCCGACTTCCAGTGTCACCAGCAAGCGCGGCCAGATTCGGTTCATCAGCAGCGCCCAGGCAATCACCTCGATCCCGGTGATCACCACGAACCAGAAAATCGCCAGCGGGCTTATCCGCACTGTGCTTGCCTTCCTTCTGCGGGCCATCGCTTCCTTCGTGGTCTCTTTCGTTCCGACTTTCTTGATCTTTGCCATTGTGACCTCCTCATTTTGCGTTTTCGTGGAAAGCATTTTCGACCAGCTTCGAAATTTCGTCTTTCGTGAACCCAAGCCCCCGAGCCGTCTCGATGCACTTCCTCACCGCCTCCTCCACAACCCGTCGGCGCAGTTCCTCCGGAGCGGCGTCGGGAGGCGGTTCCAGCACGAACGTGCCCCGTCCGTGCTGGGTGGAGATCAGCCCCTCCTCGTCCAGCGTCCGGTACGCCCTGGCGACGGTGTTGAAATTCACGCGCAAATCTGCCGCCAGTTGCCGCACAGTCGGGAGCTGGTCGCCGGGCTTGAGTTCCCCAGACGCGATCAGGAACCTGATCTGGTCCCGAATCTGCTCTGTCGCCGGTTCGTGGGACCGAAAATCCACTTCCAGGTGCAATTGTTTTACTTTCGACCTCTCGCCCAGCGAGAAATACTCCGGCGTCCCGATCATCACACTGCCTCCCGAGTGTATCATTGTATCTGTGTATTATTGTACACGAAAGGCACGGGTTTGTCAAGAGGGAAACGACGAGGGTGTTCGAAGTAAATCCTGGGGGCCCGTAGTGGATTGTCAAGCATGTTTCAGTGGGTATGCGAAACCAAATGCCTCCACCCACCCATGAACACGCTCGGCACTGCCACGCACTTTTCGTCATTCTGAGTAACTCCACAGCGCGTGGCGCTACTCAAAGGGTAAGAAACAATTTCTGCCATCCCCTATCCCGGGGCGAGGACAAGCCTCGCCCTACCCCTGCTTGTGAGCGTTCGCTTTTTCCGAGCGGAGAAAGAGCCATGTGGGCCTGTAGAG
>WFSD01000376.1 GCA_015486235.1 Anaerolineae bacterium | reverse complement strand
TTTTGGATTTCTTGCGGTACTCCCTGAATGCCTTTCTCGCTTCCTCGCCCGAAGGCGGTTTCACATGTCCGCTCACGATATACCTCCACCTGGAAATTGAACCTTCGCTCGAAGCGACTCAACAACTTCAGAACCGGCCTGCCGAAGAGAAGCACCAGTGCAGCGTTTCCTCCAGCGCGGCCCAAATCCCACCACAGTGAGGTGATGACGTAGAACGTGGCATACCGATGCAGGGTCTCGGTGACTCCGAGCCCCGGGCTCCAGTACATGGCCGACGCTCCTGGGCTGAACAGGAACGGCCAAAACCACAGATTCATCACCGCTCCGTAGAGCATCCCCGCCAGCGCCCCCCACGCTGTCAGCACCGCCACCGCAACCCCGGAAACGCCCAGACGCCGCGGAACCCAGCCGGAGACCATCCCGATCCATCCGGCGGCTATCATCTGGTACGGGAGCCACGGGCCCAACCCGCCCCCCATGAACGCCGACACCAGCAACGATAGACTCCCCAGCAGGAACCCGAAATCCGCGCCGAAGACGTATCCCCCCAGAATCGGCAGGAAAAAGATACCGGAAAACCCACCGGGCCCCGGGAGGAACCGGAGGACAGCGCTGAAAGCGCTAAGTATGGCCAGCATCGCCACAATCTTGGCATCCATACCGCCAAAAGTCAGGTTCCCCAGGATCCCACCCAGGGCGAAGACCACCAGCAGCGTGAAGATAAGGGGGGCATCCTGGGCGTGGGCAAGCCCCCCCACGCCGGCCTGGCGCCCTCCCCCCAGGAAGAAAGGATACAGAAACGCCAGAGCTCCCAGCGCCGATGCCCCCGTCAGCACTGCCCAATCCAGAAACCGAGCAGCCCCGCGCCCCATCACACCCCTCCTGTCAGCACACTGTCCACCGTCAGAAAATTGGGATCGCGGAAGAGGCGCCCCACCTGGGTGGAGAACGCCAGGGAATCGGACAACACCTCGCGGGCGGGACCGTCGGCAACTACATGTCCATCCTCCAGAATGACCACACGGTCGGCGCAGCGGGCGACCAGCTCCGTATCATGGGTCGCCATGACGATGGCGCGGCCACGCCTTTTCTCCGCCAGGAGGAAGCGGGCCAGACTTTCTTTCGCCCGATAGTCCATCCCGCGGGTCGGTTCGTCCAGGAGGATGATCTCCGGGTCCGCTGCCAGCATCGCCCCGATGGCAGCCCGCTGCTTCTCCCCGCCGCTCAGGTCCCGCGGATAGCGTTCCAGGATGGGCCGGAGCGAGAGCGCCTTCTCCAGTGCCTCGGGCACGTCCGGCGGAAGCCGATGCTGACTCCGGGTGAACGCCACTTCCTCGGCCACCGTGTCGGCGAAAAAAATGGCCGTGGGATCCTGGGGGACGTACCCCACGTGACGCACCACCTTCTCCAGGGGAACACTGTGAGGAGAAATCTCCCCGCCGGCAAGGAGGCGAACCTCCCCTCCCTGCGGCGTCAGGACACCCACCAGCAGCCTCAGGAGCGTGGTCTTCCCGACACCGTTCCTCCCCATCAGCGCCACCATCTCGCCAGAATGCACTTCCAGCGAGACGCCATCGAGCACCATCCGCCCGTTGTAACCGAAACGGATTCCCTCGGCTCGCACCACAGTTTCACCCAGGCTCTGCCCCTCACTATGGCCGTTCCGAGATCGGACTTTCGTGTGCCGAAGAAACTGCCGCGCCTCTTCCAGCGTCAGAGGGATCGGCTCCCAGCCAAGGGCTTTCGCCAGAGATACCAGAGGCGGTGTCAGATCAATCTGCTTCAGCACATCCCGCGGCCTCCCCCAGATCGGACGACCTCCGTCGCCGGGGAACGCCAGGATGTAATCGGCGTACTGAACCACTCGCTCCAGCCTGTGCTCGGAGAGGACGATGGTTAGGCCCAGGTCTTCGTTCAGATGACGCAGAGACGTAAGCACCTCCTCCGCTCCCTGCGGGTCGATCTGCGAGGTGGGCTCGTCCAGCACCAGGATGGAAGGATGCAGGGTAAGGACGGAGGCAATAGCCGTACGCTGCTTCTCCCCTCCGGAGAGGGTATCGATCCGCCTGCGGCGCAGGTGCGCCAGACCCATCTCATCCAGCACCTCTTCCACACGCCTCCGCATGGTCGCCGGAGGGACTCCAAAATTCTCCATGCCGAACGCCATATCCTCCTCCACCACCTCGGACACGAAATGTGCCTCCGGATCCTGCCCCACGAACCCTACCAGGGAGGCCATCCCCTCCGGCCCAAGGGACACAGGGTCGCGACCGTAGACCGAGATATGTCCGCTCCAGCGCCCGCCGTAGAAATGTGGCACCAGGCCGTTGATGGTTCTGAGGAACGTGGATTTTCCCGCGCCGGAAGGCCCGACCACCAGGACGAAGCTCCCTTTCGGTATCTCCAGGGAGAGGTCGTCCAGTACCGGCCGTCCTCCGTCCGGGTATGCATAAGAAACAACGTCGAATTTTATCAAAGCGTGTAACCTCGACGAAATCCGCGGATCGGCGGACAACAGTAGGGGCACAGTGCACTTGCCGGGTGGGACGATCCCCGCCCCTACCGGGTTGCGAACCCGCACACACTCACTCACCGGCGTGCCCGTCCTCGATTCCCCCACCCAACGCCGCCGGCGCGGCCAGGAACGCCAGCGCTATCCCCAGAGCCGGGTCGAACGGCGGCCACGGGGAATACGGCGGGTACGGGTAGTACACGAGCGCAGATGGGCGAAACAGGCGTTCTGCCATCACCGCCGCCGCGGGGATCAGACCAGCCAGCGCCACCAGCAACGCCCCTGCGTCCCACCGGTAACTCACGTATCTGCTCCGAGAGACGGATCGCCCCTGAAGGTAGAAGACTGTCGTCAGCAGCAGCATAGAGGCGATGCCTATGCCCCACGCCGCCAGTTTCCTCGCCGGACAGCAC
>WFSD01000375.1 GCA_015486235.1 Anaerolineae bacterium | reverse complement strand
TGCGGGAAATCCGCACGTCCGGTTCGAGGAGGGGGAGCTGGGTCGTAGTGAAGGCATGCAGGTATTTAGGCACTCAGGAGAAATCCGGGAACTGAGCTAAACTGAAGCCTTACCACCATCGCCTAGCTCTCTACTCTACCGTTCTATTGCTGGGGAGGCTGAGTAGTATTGGACTTTTGACAAGGCGGAAACGGCGCTTTCTGGGGCTTCACGCCTGGCACATGGCTGGGAAGAAAGGGTACATCTTGTGGTCGTGCGAAGCCCGACCACAAGATGTAACACCCCTTGTTTTCTGCCTTCAAGGCGAAAAAACTCAGCCCAGCAGGGCAACCCGATTGTCAGAAGTCCAAAGTAGTAACGTTTTTGGGAAAATCCAGGCTCAAGTGGAGGTGAAGGAAATGTCGGATCAGGCTTTCAGGTTCAGAGAGTACACGCCAAGGCCGCTGGAGATCATTGACACCACGCTGCGGGAGGGCCAGCAGACGTCGTTGTTACACGACCACTACAAGTATTTCTTCAACGCTCAGGATAAAATCGAGATCACCAGAGCACTCATCACCTATGGCGTCAAGTTCATGGAACTTTTCGCTCCCATCGTCAGTCCGCGGGAGAAGGAGGACTTTCAGGCGATCAAGGAAGCACGGGATGGGCTCATCACGCAAAAGGGATACACTTTTCTGCTGGCCCACGTGCGCACCCATCCGGCAGATGTGGAGGCGGCCATCGATGCCGGGTTCGATGGGCTGAATTTCTACATCGGCACATCGGAACAGTCCCGCAGGTACAACCACGGCAAAAAGTTGGACGAGATCGTCCGGCGGGCCCGTGCCCTTACCTCCGATGTCCGCAGGAACTATCCGGATCTGATCCTCCGTTTCAGCGGTGAGGATGCCTTCCGGACGCCATGGGAAGACCTGATCCGCGTCTACGACGAGGTGGCCCCCTACGTGGATCGGTTCGGTACGCCGGACACTGTGGGCGTGGCGACGCCGGGTGTCGTCCGTGAGCGGGTGGCGGCGCTGCAAGAGCGGTATCCACACGTGGCGCTGGAGGGACATTTCCACGAAGACAGGGGATTTGCGCTCTACAACTCGCTGGAAGCAGTCCGCAGTGGGATGCAGTATATCAATACGACAATCTTGGGGATTGGCGAGCGCTCTGGCATCACTTCCATGACGGCGCTCCTCTTCAATCTGTACCTGGAGAAAGAGTACGACATGCTGGAGGGGTACACATTGCGGGCGTCGTATCCCATCAATGTCATGCTGGCGGACAAATTGCATTCTTTGGTGCCGAGCCGGGAGCCAGTGAGCCTCACCAACCGGACCCACACGGCAGGGGTGCATCAGAAAGCGGTTCTCAACGACGCCTCCACCTACGAAGCCCTGCCACTGGATATGTTCGGTGTCGTCGAGTCGGAGATACTGCTGGGGCCACTGAGCGGCTGGAACGTGATCCACTACTTTCTGAAGGAAATCAAGGGGTTTATGCTGGATGAGCAGGCTGCCCGCCAGATAGCCAGGATCTTCAAAAAACGGGTCTACAATCTAGGCGAAGGCGTTTCCCCGGCGGACCTGCTGATGGAGATCGCCGAGAAGGAATTCCGGTTGGAGCGAATCCAGACGCCGGAAGGGTTCCAGGGTCGAGTGCTTCAGATGATGGACCGCAGGAACGGCCCCAGACGGGAGGTGCGGTAATGGGGTATACTTTTGCAGAGAAGGTCCTGGCAGCGAAGTCCGGCTCAGATTCGGTCCACGCTGGCGAGATTGTGGAAGTGGAGCCGGACGTGGTTTTGAGCCATGACAACACATCCGCCATCGTGCAGATTTTCCGGAGGATAGGCGTCGAGAAAGTGCAGCACCCGGAACGGCTTGCCGTGGTGTTGGATCATGCCGTCCCACCGCCGACCACGCGCCATGCCCAGAACCACGCTGAGATCCGGCAATTCGTGGCGGAGCAGGGGATCGTGCATTTCTTCGATGCAGGCCGCGGTATTTGTCATCAGGTTCTGAGCGAGGAGGGGCTGGTGCGCCCCGGCACGCTGCTCCTGGGGGCAGATAGCCATTCGACGCACTACGGTGCACTCGGGGCGTTCAGTGCGGGCGTCGGCCGGAGTGAGATGGCCGCGATCTGGGCTACCGGCAGGCTCTGGCTGAAGGTGCCGGAGAGCATGAAGATCGTGGTAGAAGGGCGATTGCAGGGTTGGGCTACCTCCAAAGACCTGGCTTTGCATATCATCAGCGCGCTGGGCTCCGACGCCGCAATCTATCGCTCGGTGGAGTTCCGCGGCGAGGCGATCCGGCGTCTCTCCATGGAGAGCCGATTTGTGTTGACCAACATGATGGCGGAGATGGGCGCAAAGAATGCCTGGGTTCCGCCGGATAGGACCACGGCGAAATGGCTGCGGGCGCAGGCGGGGGTTGAGATCGCAGAGAAGCCTTTTCTCCCGGACGAAAATGCCAGCTACGTCGAGGAGCATGTTTTCGATGCTTCGGTGGTAGAGCCGATGGTTGCCCGACCCGGTCGTGTGGACGATGCTGTTCCGGTGGCCGAGGTTACGGGCACCAGAGTGCAGCAGGTTTTCATCGGCACATGCACCAACGGGCGGCTGGAGGACATCGCCACGGCGGCGGAGATCCTGCGCGGGCGGCGCGTGGCATCCGGAACGCGACTGTTAGTGATTCCTGCGTCATCCAGGATTTTGAAGGCGGCGGTGCACGCGGGATACATCGAGACTCTGGTGGAAGCAGGGGCGATGATCGGTGTGCCGGGGTGTGGGCCGTGCATGGGGAACCACATGGGCATCCCTGCGCCCGGAGAGGTAACGCTGAGCACAGCGAACAGGAATTTCCGTGGGCGGATGGGCACGCCGGATGCACCGATCTACCTGGCAAGCCCCGCCGTCGCCGCTGCCAGCGCAATCACAGGCCGGATAACGCATCCGGCGGAGGTCAGTGCCGAAATTGGCCTGGTGGGTGGTCGGGAATTCTGATATACTCACGAAAGCCCGATCGTTGGGTCAGTGCGTCCCTTGGCCAGAACGAGCATTGAGTGCAGCGTTCATCTGCCGCGGCGGTATGGAATTGTTGGGGCATTCTGGTGATGCATCGACCGATCATCGCCCCTATCGGGGGCACCCTCAGGTTCCCTGGGCGCCATCGTCGGCAATTTCAAATCGATCACGGCGCGCCGCATCAACAAAATGCGCAAGACGCCAGCGGTACCGGTATGGCACCGCAATTATTACGAACGTATCGTTCGGAATGAACGCGAGCCTGGGGCAATCCGGAAATACATCGTCGACAATCCATTGAAATGGGACAGGGAGAACCCAAACTGACGAGGTAGGAGAATGACATGAGAATCACTGGACGTGTTTGGAAGTACGGCAATGATGTGAACACCGATGTCATCTTTCCGGGCAAGTACACGTACACCCTACGCTCTCCGGAGGATTTGGCCGCCCACGCGCTGGAAGACCTGGACCCTGACTTTGCCGACAACGTGCAACCGGGAGACATCATCGTCGCCGGGAAGAACTGGGGGAACGGCTCAAGCCGGGAGCAGGCGGT